>MPMU01000014.1 GCA_002238665.1 Gammaproteobacteria bacterium bin55 | reverse complement strand
CTAGCTCAGTTGAAGGTGTCCTGTACCACCTATGGGATGAACATGAAATCTCCAAGATGGATCCTTTTGAGAGTGCGCCATCCCACTATCGTAGAGAGTTGGTGTTTGTAGAAACCGAAGATAGCCTCATACTCGCATGGACATATATCGCCAATGATTCCGTCATAGACGATTCGTTATTACCTCCCAAGTGGTACATTGAGCATCTGTTGGCTGGATCTCAGTTTCTGAGTTCAGAGTACGTTGACCAACTCAAATCGACTGAGTGCAACACACTTACTACAAAAGAACCTAGCTGAAACTCGCGGACCGATTGTCTCGAGCAGACCTAATCTCATATGGGTGAAAGATGCGAATGTGTTGTTATAGGTGCCGGGGTAGTTGGCCTTGCAGTAGCGCGGGCACTTGCACGAGAGGGCAGGGAAGTAATCGTCCTTGAACGCCACGATTCCATAGGCACGGAAACGTCGAGTAGAAATTCCGAGGTAATTCATGCCGGAATCTACTATCCGACGGGCTCTCTCAAGGCAGAAATGTGTGTAAAGGGTAAGAAGCTACTTTACAAGCATTGCAAGGAGTACAACGTACCGCACGAAAACATCGGCAAGGTGATCGTCGCTACGTCAGAGGAACAATTCGATGTACTTCGCAACTATCAGAAACAAGCGCAAATTAATGGTGTTGGTGAACTGGATTGGTTGGACAAGGAGCAAGTTCAAGCACTTGAACCCTCAGTGAATTGTCTAGCTGGCGTTTGGTCATCAACGACTGGCATTATTGATAGTCACGCGTTCATGTTGAGTCTTCAAGGTGATCTGGAAACTCACGGTAGCATGATCGCGTTCAACACCAACGTAAAGCAACTCGTGTTTGAACCTACTTTACAAGCAGTCTGCGAGGATATGGTGCTTGAACCTGAGTTTCTGGTGAATTCGGCAGGACTTCATGCTCCAGAGTTTGCTGTCCAAGCAGGTGGTGACTACCGCTCGTACTACGCTAAAGGACACTACTACACGCTATCCGGGAAATCACCGTTCAATCACTTGGTATATCCAATCGCGGAGGCGGGTGGCTTAGGCGTACACGTAACTCTGGATATGGCACATCAAGCGAGATTTGGACCGGATGTGGTTTGGACCAATGAAATTGACTACGACTTTGAAGAAGACCAATTCGAGGCTTTCGCAACTGCGATCCGTTCGTACTATCCCGATCTAGACGAGAGCAAGTTACAACCTGGGTATACAGGTATTCGTCCAAAGTTGGTTCCGCAAGGAGAACCGGCCAATGATTTCGTCATCAATGGTCCCCAAGAAACGGGACACGCTGGATACGTCGAGTTGCTGGGTATCGAAAGTCCAGGCTTGACGGCTTCGTTGGCGATCGCCGAACGTGTAATCGAGCTCTTAGGCCAGTGTCTGTGTTAAAACTTCCGATTGTGCAAATTTGCAATGCGTTCAACAATTTTGGGTGAAGTATGGGAGGCGAGTTAAGCCGATTTCGGCCGCCGCGTCGTTAAATGCCGGTCGCTTTCTGCCATATCTCAACTGCGACGGTTTGAACCGTCTTACGGCACGGAAACCCGCGCCCAGACTATGTTTTTCTCAAATCTCGGCACGTAGTGTAGTGCGTTCCATACAGTAATTTAGTTGGTGTATGATTACTCTATCAACATCAATATCCACAGGTCATGCACCATATCAAACCCGGTCGTCCAAAAAAAGTGACTTTAGGGCAGACGGAGAGTCTTGCCAAGTTGCGGAAGGCTGGAAAGTCATTCGGCGAGCTGGCGAAGATATTCGGCATATCGCGATCGTCTGCACATCAGTATTTCCAAGAATACGATCGATCCGATTAGATCGCGCGTACAGAAAACGCCGTCAAGGAATATTTCGCTTATAGATCGATGCTGTGATCGTCGTCGTTCTTGGGTCTTCCTTTATCGGTTACTTCCTTTTCTTCGATATCGGTTTCCAAAGGAAGATGTAAGCCGTCGGCTTCAGGCGTACCGGGCGGGAAGTACTGATTGTCGATCGTGACTCCTCGGTTCGCGTGAATATATCGATTGACTCCCCTGACGATGTTGTCACCAATGGTGATCGCGCGAACAGCAGATCTGGAACTTTCGTCTGCAAGAAAATCAACGAATAGCTGCAGGTCACCTTCGTCAGCGCGTTCAAGGGCATCGATGTACTGATCGCGATTGGCGGGACTAACCACAGGCGGGAACCCGCCTTCCTTGACAAAAACATAGGCCATGAGCAGACGAGCGATACGGCCGTTGCCGTCCTGGAACGGATGGATCTGGGCAAACCGATGGTGTAGCCATGCGGCCTCGGCAATCATGTCGACGTTCGCTTTCTCGTGTTCTCGATGCATGGTCAACAGACGTTCCATCTCACCGTGAGTCTGCTCCGGAGGACAGTAGGGGTGAATCTCGCCGTCCGGACGACGAGGATTGTTGGGTCTAAGTTTGTACTGACCTTTTAAAAGCGGCATGTGGGTGTGCCGTCCAAACGGGTCAATGCCCGTCGCGGTGTCCTGATGCTCGGTTATCTTCGCATGGAGTCCGCGAATGGAGTAGTGACTCAACGGAACGTCGTTTTTCACCATGTCAAAAACGGTCTTGAGCGTCTCTTCCTGATCGGCGAGCAAGCCTTGCAAGGTTGAACGATCGATGTCCTCAAAGGTGTGGGAACTCTCAATACCGTGGAGTCCCTCAGTGATCAGCTGTTCGGTGATCCCTCGCTTCAGCGTGTAGAGACCTTCGACTTCACCTGTGCCGATGGCGAAGCTACGATTGCGTTCACTGAGCCAAATCTCGAGAGGGGTCTTGTCCATTTCTCGAGCTTCCAACTGTTCTCGAACTTTTACCCATTGTTCGGTTCGTTCGTTTAACAACCGCACGCTTGTCGATTGCTTGAGAGGAGGCAGATCCTCAATGGGTTTCCAGTCGACCGTCATGAAAAGGCCGGTTGATTTTGATAATGATTTTAGAGTGAATAGAGCGCTAGTTCAATCGTGAACGCGGTGAAGTCTCTACCAACCTAAAGCGATTTTGTGCTCACTCCAATCTCGAGTCAGATCGCGCTGGTAGCAGATCTCGATGCAGAATGCCAGAAGAGAACGTTACGTCTCGAACTTGGTAACTAGATTTTCAACCGACTTGCTGCACTCCTTCTCGTCCCCATCCAAAAATGTGTGGGAACTTGCCTTTCAGTAGATCTTCCACACTGAGACCCTGGATGAACGGAAAGTTCCGCCAAATGCAGATACCTGCTTCTTTTCTCGATTCCGTTCAACTGTTTTCATGTAATCCTTGAAATAAACCATCACGCCACAGGTTGCACCAATAAATTGAAACGTCTCGTTTATGTCTACAGGCCCAACTACTAAGAGATGAGCATTTTTAGGCCCGTAGTACTTCTCTTAGAAGGTAAGACATTTAGGCAACGTCGCATTGCCATCATCTTGTTCGGTACCCAGAGGCGAAATCGAATCGGGATGTTTGTTCATTGTTTTCGCCAATATGTCCAAGGTTAACCGGTTAAATGGATCATTCTGTGCGCCAACTCGTAGTTCCTCAAGTACGACTTTCTTGTCACGATCTAAAGTATCCTGCGAAAGTTCTAGGTCGGTCATACCATCCGCGTAAATTTCAAGTGCTTGGTAGTGTTTTCGAGGTGGCGTCTGTGCGTAGTAGGTAGTCTCATCGAAACTTGTGAAAGCATTCGTTGATCCGCCAAATTGTTCCACGTATTTGTAAATCGCACGTTCTGGATAGTTGGTAGTTTTCGCAAACATCAAATGTTCGAAGAGATGAGCCAATCCTCTTGAATCTTCATCTTCGTGTGCGCTTCCTACGTGATATGTGATCCGCGTGGTCACGATTGGCATGCGGTGATCTGCGAAAATAGATACTTGCAGTCTGTTTTCGAGTGTTGTGGAAAAGACGGTCGCTTCATCCCAGATGGGTTTCAACTCGACCAGTGCTTCTTCGGGGAGGTCAGATTCCTATGCGACCGCAGCCAAACTTGCCACAGCGAACAGAGAGATCGCTAGTGATTTCCGAAGCCAAAAATAAATCGAAAGATGCATGGAATTGAGAGAATCAACCAACCTTCAGGTGGTGTATGGTAGCAGGATTACCATTGTGACGCCGGTCAATCAAAGGAAGATCGAAACTGAATTGCGTTTTTTTCGCAGGCTCTAGGCTAGACCTCTTGCCGTAACTCGAATCCGTTCCCTTCGGTATCGCGACAACTTGCTACTCTAACTGGCACGAAGTCATCTGGCTCACGGAGTTCCCAAAGTTCTCCACCCGCAGCCTCGATTTTGACTTGGATGGTTTCTATGTGGTCTACCATCAAATTCAAACCTGCGTTAGGTATCTGTTGTTCGTCCATGCCGTCGTGCAGAATGTGTAACGCAAGTACAAAACTCTCGAAGTTAAACGTCGACCAACCGGGCGATTCGAAATCGGGTTTGACTTCGAAAACGAATGTATAAAAATCAACCGCTCTGTTCATATCTAGAACATAGTGGATGACCATCGGACTTGTTCCAATCACTAGAGATATCCCTCGAAAAAGACCTTTATTTTCGACATGGCGTCCCGAAGTTCCGGTATAGAGGGTAAAAACACAAGACGGAAATGATCTGGTGTGGGATGATTGAATCCTGTCCCATGTACAACGAGGATTTTCTGCGAATTTAAAAGGTCCAGTACCATCTGTTCGTCATCGAAAATCCGAAAATTTCTAATGTCTACCTTTGGAAACATATAGAACGCTCCCTTTGGTTTGACGCAGCTTATTCCCTCGATCTGAGTAAGTAGGTCGTAGGTGACTTCTCTCTTTTCGTAAAGACTTCCTTCACTCTTAGTCATGTCAAGAATGCTCTGCGGACCGGTCAAAGATTGTTCTATAGCGTACTGAGCTGGAACGTTTGCGCAAAGCCGCATCGATGCAAGGATATTGAGACCTTCAATGTAATCAGCCGCTCTTTGTTTGTCGCCGGAAATTACCATCCACCCGGACCGAAAACCCGCTAGTCGATATGCCTTTGAGAGCCCGTCGAAGGTCAGTGTGAGACAGTCGTCGTTAAGAGAGGAGCAGGGAATGTATTCCGCTTCGTCAAAGACGATTTTCGAGTAGATTTCGTCTGCGAGGAGTACAAGATCTGACTCAGCAGCCCAATCCGCAATCTCTTGCAATATTTCACGTGTATAAACAGCGCCGGTCGGATTGTTTGGATTGATGACCACGATGCCGACGGTTCGGTGATTCGTTTTTGCGCGAATGTCATTTAAATCGGGCTGCCAATCCGAAGATTCATCGCAGGTGTAGTGCACTGGTATACCACCCGCTAGCGTAATCGCCGCTGTCCACAACGGATAGTCAGGTGCGGGTACCAGCACCTCCTCGCCGTTATTCAGAAGACCTTGCATGGACATGACTATCAATTCGCTAACGCCATTACCTAGATAGATGTCCTCAAGTCCTACATTTGGTATACCCCACTTATCACATTCATTCTTAACTGCCTGCCTCGCGGAAACGATGCCTTTCGAGTCTACGTAACCTTGTGCGTCAAAGAGATGCGACGAGACGGAGCGAAGGACAGTTTCTGGTGCGTAAAAACCAAACGGTGCAGGATTTCCGATATTGAGTTTGAGAACGGATTCGCCAGCTGCTTCCAGCTGCGTAGCGGTTTCCAGAATAGGTCCGCGGATTTCGTAGCAGACATCAGCTAACTTCGTCGACTTGTTAATTAGTCGAGATTTGAAGCTAGGATGAGCTAATTTTGTGACGGTCATAAATAGATAGGAAATTAATCAAAGAACTAAATTACCTGCAAGAATAATGCGGCAAAACTGATGAAAACGGTTGATTCTTACTACTCTAGTGAAATCCGAGAAGACGATTCTAACCAGAGGATAATCAGCAAGTAGCTTTCAGTGCACAATTAGACACGCAAATCTAAGCGTAATCGTTGCCGTTATTGTGGATTTCCCAATGAAAACGAGCAATTTTCTCACCATGCATAACGAAAATCCTAACTTTTGAAGGCACCATCATGACAAAAATTTCTGAAGACCCACGAATAGACCCTAGAGTCAAGGCGATTTTCGGCGTTATGCCAGATGCTCCCAATCCCGGCGATATAGCGTCTCGAGAGCAACTCTTAGCAGAGTCTAATACGCCGGAGGCTGTGAAGCAGCGGGATGGATTCATGGCGTTCTTAGATGCATGCGATTCGCCTGATATCGTTTCCTCAAAGGGATTGGTTGTTGAGACGAAGGAGGTCATCTCACAGCCAGATGGCAACAAAATCAATATACAGTACATTCGGCACGACGATGACGAGGATCGCGCTTGTGTTTACTACATTCACGGTGGTGGTATGGCGAGTATGTCCTGTTTTCTAGGAAACTATCGAGCTTGGGGCAAAATGATCGCTCAAGGAGGTGTGCAGGTAGCCATGGTTGACTTTCGCAACTCGGTGTCTGCCTCTTCAGTACCTGAAATTGAACCTTTTCCGGCTGGTTTAAATGATTGCGTGTCTGGATTACACTGGCTGGTGGAAAACAGCTCTGAGTTAAACGTTGACCCTTCCAGGATCGTAATATCGGGAGAGAGTGGTGGCGGAAATCTGACTCTAGCAACGGGAATGAAATTGCTGAAAGACGGCGACATTGGTCTGATCCGAGGCCTATATGCACTTTGTCCCTATATCGCAGGACAATGGCCTAGCAAGTCGAATCCTTCATCAATTGAAAACGAGGGACTCGTTCTCACCTTACACAATAACCGTGGGGCAATGGGTTATGGAATAGAGGCGTTTAATGCCAGAGATCCGTTAGCTTGGCCGGGGTTTGCTACAGAAGAAGATGTCAAGGGACTGCCACCTACTGTAATCAGTGTGAACGAATGTGATCCACTTCGCGACGAGGGAGTGAACTTCTATCGTCTGTTACTACGCGCAGGTGTCACTAGCTATTGCAAACAGGCGATGGGTACTACCCACGCTACAGAGATCTTCCCTCTTGCGATGCCTGAATTTAGTAGATCTGCTGCTGCCGACATCGCTCAATTTTGTAAGGGGTGGTAGTAGACCAGTACAGACTACACGACACTTCTGTTAACGAGCATTAGTCAATAGCGTTTGAAAAGCACATTGGTTAATCATCCGGCACTCGTAAACAGATGATTGAGGTCCCATTGGTAATACAATTGAGGACGAAGACAACAGCTCCTTTCGGGGAGTTGAGACAGGAGACAACTAGACAATGAAATTAAAGGTAAACAGCGAGACAATCGACCTAGATGGTCTAGATCCCGCCACTCCCTTGTTATGGGTACTTCGAGACGAAATTGGCCTCGTAGGTACGAAATTTGGCTGTGGCATCAGTCAATGTGGTGCTTGTACAGTTTTGGTGAACGGGAAAGCGACGAAATCCTGTTCAATGCCTATTTCAGGTGTAGGTGATAGCGAAGTTACGACCATCGAAGGACTTGCGAACGAAGACGGCACCTTATCGGCTTTGCAACAAGCATGGGTTGATCTAGATGTCGCTCAATGTGGCTACTGTCAGAGTGGCCAAATCATGGCAGCGGAAGCGCTACTACGTAGTAATCCAGAGCCATCCGATGCCGAAATTGATCAGGCATTAGACCCAAATCTTTGCCGATGCGGTACATATTTACGTATTAAGGCGGCAGTTAAGACTGCTGCTACAAATCTTCAGTCGGCAGGATAGGGGAGACACACAATGAGCTTAAATTACGAAGATATTGGCAAAGTAGTACCTGGTCTGGATCGCGAATTTCAGCGCGCAGAGAATTCCGCGTCTCAGATTTTCAAACTGGATCGACGTCAGTTTTTAAAACTAACAGGTATTGTCAGTGGCGGTCTCATGTTAGCAGTTGCTGCACCGAAAACGCGCGCCTCTGCAGGTCCTCTGAATCCAAACGGTTACGTACACATTGATGAGAATGGGATCACCCTGTACGCCAAAAATCCGGAAATCGGTCAAGGAGTCAAGACTTCACTCCCGATGATCGTGGCTGAAGAATTGGATGCCGACTGGTCAAAGGTGAACGTCGTGCAGTCGACGATTGACCAAACGAAATATGGTATGCAGTTTGCAGGCGGATCGATGTCGATACCTATGAATTGGGATTCTCTCCGTCGTGCAGGTGCGACTGCTCGAGCAATGCTTGTCGGTGCTGCTGCGAAACAATGGGGTGTAGGTCCTTCAACTCTTACTACCAAGGACAGCTACGTTATCGACGCTATGGGCGGACGAAAAGCCAGTTACATGGAACTAGCATCTGCCGCGGCAGAGATGCCTGTGCCTGATCCCGCGTCAGTCAAACTAAAGAGCAAGGATCAGTTCAATCTACTAGGTAAACGAATTACCGGCGTTGACAATCAAGACCTCGTCCAAGGAAAGCCTTTGTTTGGTATCGATCAGTCGATCCCTGGTATGAAATATGCTGTCTATGAGAAGTGCCCAGCAATAGGTGGGAAACCTAATTCTGCAAATTTGGATGAAATTAAGGCATTGCCAGGTATTCACGATGCATTCATTCTTGAAGGTACGAATAACGCCATGGAAGTCATGCCAGGCGTGGCGATAGTTGCGAATAACACTTGGGCCGCGCTACAAGCAAAGCGCAATCTAAAGATCGAATGGGATGAGACTGAAGCGTGTACAGATAGCTGGTCTGCAGCACAAGCCTCAGCTAAAGAGATAAGTGAGAAATCAGGGTCAAGCGTCGTCAATGCAGGGGATGTAGATGCTGCATTCGAGAATAGTGCGCAGCAAGTAAGTGGTTTATACACCTACCATTTCGTCAGCCATGCAAACTTAGAACCCCAAAATTGCACGGCTTGGTATCACGACGGTCAACTCGAACTGAGAGCGCCAACTCAAACACCAGGTCAAGCGGTTATGAGTTCTGCTAAAGTGGTTGGAATTTCACCGCAGATGGTGACCTTGCATCAGACTAGGTGCGGCGGTGGGTTCGGTCGTCGCCTTTACAACGATTTCGTTTGTGAGGCAGCAGCTATCTCAAAACAGGCAGGCGTACCCGTGAAGTTGCAGTGGACTAGAGAAGACGATATGGCCTATGACCTGTATCGAGCAGGTGGTTTTCACCAAATGGATGGTTCCATCGACTCGGAAGGAAAAATCACAGGCTGGCGAGATCGGTTTACCACGTTCACAAATGGTGGCGGCCGACCAGTAAGCGGCGGTGGCATGTCAGCAGGCGTATTCCCCGGTGGCTTGCTTGAGAATTTGAGTGTCGAGCAAACCGCATTGGAATGGAAGACTCGTTGTGCCGCATGGAGAGCGCCTGGTTCTAATGTGTTCGGTTTCGTGGTCATGAGTTTCCTGGATGAACTAGCCCAAGCGGCAGGTAGGGATTCTCTTGAGGTATTGCTTGAAGTACTAGGTGAGCCACGACAACTTGGCGCGCGAGGAATGCACACCGGAAGAGCTGCAGGAGTGGTCAAGCTTGCAGCCAAAAAAGCCGGATGGGGTAAAGATCTCGGATCGAATCGCGGCATGGGTATCGCGTTCTACTATAGCCATGCGGGTCACATCGCAGAAGTGGCGGATGTCAGTGTAGATAGCGATAAGAAAGTGCGCGTAAATAAAGTAACTGTCGCCGCCGACGTTGGTCCTATCGTTAACCTAAGTGGTGCAGAAAATCAATTGCAGGGATCTGTCGTTGATGGTTTATCCACTATGCTTGGTCTTTCAGTCACATTTGAGAATGGGCGGGTAGAACAATCTAATTTCCATCGCTACCCCATATTACGAATGTCTCATACACCAGAGATTGACGTTCACTTTGTCGAAAGTGACTATCCACCGACAGGACTAGGTGAGCCTGGATTTCCGCCTCTAGCACCTGCTGTTTGTAATGCAATCTTTGCAGCGACAGGGCATCGAGTTCGGACGTTACCAATTAGTGAAGAGGGTTATTCAATCGCTTAGTATCAGTTAACTCACCCGGTAATGCTTACGGGTGACTAAGTTCAATACAGATAACGGACAGGTCAGTGATCTGTCCGTTTTTTTTAAGGTTTGGTTAGTCAACAATAGAAGCTACTCTGGTTACATCAAGCAACCCGAATAATGGTTGCCCAGGGACTAAGCAAGTGCTGTCAACATTCCCACACCTCGTCTTTGCCAAGTGGGTATGAGCCCTTAGTCGATGTCCGCGAGTCCCTCCAATAGTTGCTCTTGCAAAGTTCGACGCAAGCAGTCAAGAATGCGTGTGTCGTGTGATACCTAGTAGACTTATTTCTCTCGTATCTCTTCAAACGAATTTCAGAAGATGGCAAAAATAGATAAAACAGACCAAGAATGGCGCAACGAACTTTCGGACGACGAATTCCAAGTCCTCAGAAAGGCAGGAACTGAAAGAGCCTTTACAGGCGAGTATTGGGATACCAAGACTACTGGTACTTACTGTTGCCGAGCTTGTGGTGAACCGTTATTTTCGTCTGATACGAAGTTTGACTCAGGCACTGGTTGGCCTAGTTTCTACCAACCTCTGGACGAAGACGCGGTCGAAACAAAGGAAGATCGTAGTTGGTTTATGCGAAGAGTCGAGGTCCTATGTGCGAAATGTGAATCGCATCTTGGCCATGTGTTCCCAGATGGACCGGTACCTACTGGATTAAGGTACTGCCTCAATTCTCTCTCATTGAAGCTGGACGCCGTTGAGTCGGCCAAGGAAAACACTGGTTAATCCGTCAGAATCCTGCCGCCATGCCTTCCTTACGGTGGTCTGAAGCAGCACAGTATCCCTCTTCCATGCGGTAAATCAATTGCGCGCCGCCGAATAGATCTCGGTTGTTTGATAGCGATACATTGTGTCCACGGTCTGACAGCTTCCGCGCTGTGGCAGGATCGTATCCTGCTTCCAAAATAAGCTCAAAGTCTTTAGTTAAGTGCCATCGAGGTGCATCCGATGCGGATTGTGGATTTTCGCCGTGATCGTAGATCCGGGTAACCATTTGAACGTGACCTTGGTGCTGCATATGTCCGCCCATCACTCCGAACGACATACTCGCTTGCTCATCCTTCGTGACAAATCCAGGAATGATCGTATTGAACGGTCGTTTGTTACCTGCTAGTTCGTTTGGATGAGCTTTCTCCAAGCTGAATCCAGCACCTCGATTCTGCATCGATATGCCGGTTCCTTCAATGACTATTCCAGATCCGAATCCCATATAGTTGGATTGAATCAATGACACCATTTGTCCGTCTTTGTCAGCCGCAGTCAGATAAACAGTATCTTGACTGGTTGGTAGGCTGAGTGGTGGAAGATCTGAGGCTCGATTCGAGATTGTTTCTGCCGCCTTTTTTAAGCTCCTAGGGTCTAGTAGCTCCTCAACCGAAGTTTGTGCGTACTTTGGGTCTGAAATGTGATCAAAAGCAGCACGTATCGCAATTTTCATGGCTTCAGCCTGGAGATGTACCCAATCCGCTGAGTTCGGCTTCAAAGAGTCGGTGTCTAGGTGTTGCAGAATGCCTAGCGCGATCAGTGCGGCTAATCCTTGACCGTTTGGTGGGATTTCATGTAGCCGAACGTCGTTATATGGTTGATCGATTGGATTCACCCAGGCGATTTCGTGGTCGCGTAGGTCCTCGACACTGAAGTCGCCACCCTCACGGCTTGATTGAGCGACTATGGCGGATGCCAATTCTCCCTGGTAGAAGGAGTCGCCCTTCGTGTCGGCGATTGAGCTTAGAGTTCGTGCTAGATCTGGTCGCTTAAAAAGCTCTCCGGTTTTAGGTGCACGACCGTCGGAGAGAAAGTGTTGCCTGAATCCGTTGTACCTCCCAAGACGATCTATTGACAGGTCCCATGCTCGGGCAGTGATCGAACCTACTGCAAAGCCATCGTGAGCGTATTGGATAGCCGATTCAAAGAGATCCCGGAAAGGTAGATGACCGTATCTATCTGATAAGGCAACCCAGCCGCTAACTGCACCGGGTACGGTGACACAGTCCCATCCTGATATAGGCATCGACTCAAGGCCTTCGAATTTCTGCATATTTAGCGCGCGTGGAGACCTGCCTGACGCATTCAAACCTTGTAGACCTTTTTGGTCTGACACAATGGCGAATAAATCGCTACCCACACCGTTGCTGCATGGTTCTACAACCGTAAGTGTGATTGCGGTCGCTAGTGCTGCGTCGACAGCGTTACCACCCTTTCTGAGAACCTCGACTCCGGCTTGAGTAGCTAGAGGTTGTGAACTCGCAACTACATTACGAGCAAATACGTGCGCTCTCTGTGAAGGGTAGGGAAACTCCCACCGAAGTGGTCGATCCATCCTAGAGTAGGGTTAGTAGGTGATCTTACTTACCTTGCCAATTTGGTTTTCGCTTCTCGGAGAACGCTCTGGGGCCTTCTATGTAATCTTCGCTACTCGATAACGTCGCAACTGAGTCATAGCGAACTTTCATCGATCCTTCTAAGGATTCCATTGAAAGACTTTGGTACACAACATCCTTACTCGCACGAATCGACAAAGGTGCACATTCGAGGATCATGTCGACCCAACGATGTGTTTCTTCCATGAGATTGTCGTGTGGAACAACGGCATTGACGAAACCGAGCTGCAAGCCTTCTTCAGGGGTTACGTGTCGACCAGTCAGGATCATACCTAGAGCTCGTTTCACTCCGATTTGGCGAGGCAGACGCTGTAATCCACCTGCAAGTGCTGCCAAGCCTACTTTGGGTTCCGGCAGTGCAAAAACCGCGCGATCAGATGCAATGATCAAGTCACAGGCCAATGCGATTTCGAAACCACCACCCATGGAGACACCGTTCACTGCAGCGACTACCGGTTTGGTAAGATCGAATCTTGATGTAAGTCCACCGAATCCTCTCGGGGTTGGGACTCTGACACCACCTTCTGCTTGGTGTCGTAGGTCATTACCTGCGCTGAATCCCCGACCTTCGCCGGTGATAATCGCAACCCACATATCGGAGTCTGCCGCGAATTCATCGAATACTTCCCCCAGTTCCGCGTTTGCTGGTGGGTGTAGCGCGTTCAATCGTTCGGGACGATTGATGGTGACGGTCAGAACATGGTCTTTTTTATCGACTTTGCAAAACTCAAGCATGAAAAATCCTTAGATCAGTGGAATTCAGAGTGTTTTCATTTTAAAGGGAGTTAGCAGCGAGAATCGCTAACTCGCAACTGCTTCAGAATCTTGTGGCTCAATCATTGGCTCCTCACTTTGGCTAAACCGGTCGACAACTAATGAACCGACGAGATCACCAAAGACATTGATTGAAGTACGGATCATGTCCAAAGGGCGCTCAACAATCAATAGTATTAACACGCCCTCTAGTGGTAGTCCAACCATCAGAAGAACTGCTTGCATCCCTGCCATTGAACCACTAGGGATACCTGGTGCACCTATCGACGCAAGCATCGATGCAAAGAAAATCAGTACGACTATCGTGGCGGTTAGTTCAACACCGAATAGATAAGCAATGAATACAGCTGCAATGCCTTCAAAAAGTGCTGAGCCATCCATATTGGCAGTGGCTCCGAATGGAATAATGAACGTCCGAGTGGAGTCGGAAATCTTTAGATTTTGCGCGGCTGTGAGTGTCACAGGGATAGTGGCAGCACTCGACGAAGTCGTAAATGCAACAATGAGAGGTCTCGCTCCGTGTTTGAACAGTTCTCGTAAATCCGCCTTGCCTACGAAATATGCGATTGAAGGAATGACCACGAATCCATGAATGCAGGTTGCAACAACTACCAAGATTGAAAATACAACCAATTGCTTGATGAGTTCAAGCTCAGCCGATACGGTTAGTTCGTACACAATACCCAAGACACCTAGAGGAACAACCCAAATGACCCAGCTCGTGATTTTGTAGAAGATATTGGTGATTGTGTCTACAACATTGACGACTGCTGCATTGTTGCCGGCTACCAGTAGCAGTGCTAATCCGATCAAAACTGCGTTAATCGCAATAGCTAAGATGTTGAGATTGGCTAGTGCGGTGAAAGGCGATACCAGCGTTTCTTTTAGTATCTGACTTAATACCGCCAATCCGGAGCCGTCGAGTGATTCAATCCGATCAAAATCGATGTCAAATTGACTGGTGTCAGACAGTGGTTCAAAAAGGGTCCAGGGTTGAATGAAAAATACGCAAATCAACCCAATGGATATGGCGATGGATGTTGTGGTTAGGTAGTAACCTACAGCCAGACCACCAGTTCGACCGAGACGGTTTGCTGAGCCCATTTTCAAAATGCCGGCGATAAGGGAGAAGAAAATCAGCGGAGCCATGATCATTTTCAAGGCCGATAAGAACAATGTCTTAAGTGCTCTCATCAAGTCCAACATCCAAGTAGCTTCACCTAGGATCAGTGCGAGAAGCCACCCAAGTATTGCAGCTACAATGACAGCCGGGAAAAGGTATTTATCGGTCATGGGAGCTCCTTCGTCAAAAATCTAAAACTATGCCGTTCCATTCTCTAACTAATTCTCTCTATTGAAGTGCTTCTACCGGGTAAAGTAACGGGATGAGGGTTATTTTTCAATCTTTTTGTGCAATCATGGCTGTGTCGTTTCTGGCATCTTGTACGTCAAGAGACTTTACGACAATCTCTGGCGAGACCATGGGCACGTACTATAAAGTGCAATGTCAGTGCGAGCGTGAAGTCTCGAAGAGCGAAATCGAAGGTGCTCTTGAGAGCATCAGTTCAGTGTTCTCGACGTGGCAATCGGATTCTGAAATTTCTCGATTCAATGTAGCTACTCATAATCGGCGGATAGGCGTCTCTCAAGAGTTCTTTGATCTTGTAAAAATATCTCAGTCGGTCAGTGAACTATCCGGAGGTAGCTTCGATGTCACCATATCACCGCTAGTGAATGCATGGGGATTTGGTTCTGAAGAGGTACGAGGAATTCCTAGCGAGGAGGAAATTCACGTTTTGCTTGAACAGGTTGGTTGGCAGAATCTTGAACTTCGTGAACAGCCTTCTTCTCTCCTAAAACTGAAACCGTTGTCCGTTGATCTATCAGGAATCGCCAAAGGCTATGCGGTGGATCAGGTCGCAGATTTACTTGAAAATCTTGATTGTGAAAATTACTTAGTGGACATTGGTGGTGAGATTAAGGTCAAAGGTCAAAACCGATTTTCGAATCCTTGGCAAATTGGCGTGGAAGTACCGGACGGAAGCGGTGCTGTATTGGACGGCCTACAACTGACGGACATCGGTGTAGCATCATCTGGCGACTATCAGAATTTTCGAGAAATAGAAGGAGTTAGGTACAGTCACGTTATTGATCCTCTCACCGGATACCCAGTAAACCACAACTTAGTCGCCGTGACAGTATTAGATTCGAGTGCAGCCTACGCAGATGCGTTGGCAACTGCCCTTCTCGCGTTGGGATTTGAAAAGGGAAGTGCATTGGCAGAACGCGAGGCACTACCTGTGTTGTTTATCACCAAGCGTGACGAAAAGGATTCGTACAAGGTTGTGCCATCCAGTGCCATGGAACCGTATCTTGCAAGTGGTTGAGTCTTGAGAGGATTTGCAAACCTACCTTGGAGTTTGAGTACAAGGTATCTCAGGTCTCGGCAGAAATCATTGGTCCTGGTCGCGCGATTTTCGATTTTGGGACTTGCACTTGCCATTGCTGTTCTCTACCTCGTCCAGATGTTGGTTTCGGGGTTTCAAACCGAGATGGAAAATCGAATGTTGTCGGTCTATCCACACATCTCATTCCACCACAGTGAGGATTCCTTACCTAGTGAGTTTATTGACGGCTTGGTTGCAGTGGAGTCAGATCTGTTGGGGTGGAGCACATCGACGGATGCTCTTTTGGCATTGGTCGCAAACAATCAAGTAACCCAGAGTCGCGTGATTGGCATTGACCCGGCTACTTTCGATCAGGTTTCTGATTTAAGCAGATTTACTCAACGAGATCTTTCTGAGTCAATAGAAGCAGGCGTGTTCAAAGTTGTCGTGGGTAAACAGATTGCCCGAAGATTGGATCTTGAGGTAGGAGATGAGCTTCAAGTCTTTAACCCAAATTTCAAGGTAACGCCGCTTGGCGTGATACCACAAAGCAAGCGATTTAAGGTGTCTGACATCGTGGATACGGAGAGCGTACTCGACAACTTGATTGTGTATGTCCACCGTGAAGACCTCGCAAAGATGGTTGGGGTTGCCAAGATCGGTAATCGCATTCTCTTCCGCGTAAAAGATCCTCTGGAATTACGCGGTGTGGTCTACATTGTCGCTGACACTTTACGACTGCAACACTCCATACGGCTAAGCGTCTCTACGTGGTCGTCAATGATGGGTGTTCAATACAGTTTCCTGAAAGTAATCGAGAATGTGTTTTTCCTGTTGCTATCTTTGCTAGTAGCAGTCGCATCTTTCAACTTGGTTTCGACCATGATCATGATGGTTCACGAGCGTCAAAGTGACATTGCGATTCTTCGGACCATAGGAGCAAAGACCTGGTTATTAACCACAACCTTTACCTTAACGGCTGGCTTGATCGCTCTGATAGGGATAAGTCTAGGTGCCTTGCTCTCGTGGATACTTGGATATGCACTTGAATGGATTTTTCCATGGATTGTTGAACTTATGAGTCTTGACGAGATTGATGTGATTTTCATTCGTTCATTCGAAATGCGGTTCCAGATTGCAGATTTCTTAAAAGTGTTTCTAGTTGGGAGTGGACTGGCGATGTTGGGCGCGCTATACCCAGCCTATCGTGTCTCGAAACTTTTACCGTCTGACGTATTGCGCTATGAGTAAGGTCCTCGTCGCCTCAAACATCTCCAAGCATTATTCAGACGGAGATGTGAACCTGACCGTGCTACATGACCTTGACTTTAGTGTAGGGGCGGGGGAGAGGGTCAGTTTGGTAGGTAGATCTGGCGCTGGTAAGAGCACACTGCTACACATCCTGGCTGGATTGACTGAACCAAGTAGCGGAGAAGTTGTGATCGGAGATCGAAATATGACCTCCGCAACTCCTAGTAATCGTGCAGCTATCCGAAGAGATCTGATGGGATTTGTGTACCAATACCACCACCTTTTACCTGATTTCACTGCGCTTGAAAATGTCGTCATCCCTCAATTGATTAGCCAAGAGAAAGTGAGCAATGCCGAGCGACGAGCAACGGAATTACTAACATCCGTCGGATTAGCAGATCGATTAAATCATCGTCCCGCTCAATTGTCTGGTGGCGAGAGACAGCGTGTTGCACTATCACGGGCACTTGCGACTAAACCATTGTTGGTACTTGCAGATGAACCTACAGGCAACCTCGATAAGGCGAATGAGAAGCTGGTTCTCGAACTCATGAAAGATTTGAGCGAGCAACATGGCGCTGCCTTTGTGACGGTCACACACAACGAAGATCTAGCTCTGCAGAGTGATCGATTGCTGTACCTCGACGATGGACGCTTGAGCCAACATGCAGACTAAGTCCAAACTAGCGTTTTGGATGGGGTGGCGATATTTGTTCGCCGGTGCAAAAGGTTATTCATCCTTCGTAAATTGGGTATCTGTTATCGGACTGGCCTTAGGAGTCATGCTGTTTATCGTGATTTCAAGTGTCCACAACGGTCTGAACGAGTTAACTCGTGATCGATTGCTGAATTCCATACCTCATGCTGTTTTACCTAGTGAATCTGTGTCCAACTCCTTGCTTGAGCAGCTTGAGGCGCACCCTCGCGTGCTGGATGTTGTTGATTATTTTGAAGAGCTTGTTCTCGTGCAGTTACCGTCTAGATCAGATGCGGTCCTGCTTTCTGGACACGAAGGTCGAGCCTCACAAGATCTGGCGGATGCTCTTGTCCGAGGAAACCATGAAGATCTATCGGAAGGGATTGTGCTTAGTTCCCAGATTGCCTCATCAATAGAGCTAGGAGAATCAGTCCTTATCGTACTGATTTCCCTCCAAAGTGGGAATATTCAACCTCGATTCTTACGATTACCTCTAGTCGGTACCTTTTCTTTTAAGAGTCAGGCTGACTTCACCACAGCATTTATTTCAGTCAATCAACTTCGCGAGCTTGGTGTGTTCGATCCAAGCCGTCACGGCAAACGAATCTACATATCTGATCCCGCCAATCTCAAGGAAATAGAGCAAGCGTTTCCTGACCTGGTGACCTGGAATCAGACATACGAGGAACTGTTCCGTGCCTATCAACTAGAAAAAATCGTGTTGTACTGCCTAATGTTTCTCGTGGTAATACTCGCCTCGTTCAATGTGGTCAGTGGGCAGGCGATGATGGTGAATACCAAACGAGCAGACATCGCCATTATGACAACCATGGGCGCACCACACAGTCTCATGGTAAAAGTTCTTGCGTATCAAGGTCTGCTAGTTTCGTTCTTTGGTGTAGTCCTAGGTACTTTACTGGGAATCGTTATGGCCAACTACATCGACGTTTTGTTTGATCTATTCGACGAAGCATTGAACATTCCCTTATTGGAAGGAACTGGGTTTAGCTCGATGCCTTCAAAGGTAAAACCTCTGGATGTTGTTATCGGTGTATTCGTTGCATTGCTACTCTCAGTGGTAGCTGTGGTACAACCCGTGTGGAGGCTGATTCAGCTGGACCCAGTCGAGGAGCTCAACTAGATTCGTCTTTAGTTTTTCGATGGCTTCCGTGCCGAGGTGTACGGAACCGACCAGCTTCCAAGTGTTTTTTCCAGCGATTCTTAAACGCTCGAGCAACCTCCATCCGGTACAAGAACCTTGCTACTGTCAACGCAGTAAGACCTCCGACCCAGGCACAGACAAAGGAACCGAGTAGAAACGGTTGCCAAATCAGCTCCAGCCTTTCGAAAATCCAAGTCCAACCGGTCATTTCCCCTTCGCTGACATCCATTGGTTTACCAACAAAGAGTGCACCAACTTGATAACAGAAGTAGAAGATCGGAGCAAACGTGAGAGGATTCGACAGCCAACAACCTGCAAGTGCCAGTGGTAAATTGGCTCGAGAAGGTATCGCAATCAATGCTGCCAGAATCATCTGTGCTGGAATCGGAATGAACGAGCAAAAGATTCCGATGAATGCTGCTTTTGGCACGCTATCGCGATTCATGTGCCAAAGATTTGGATCTACTAACCAGTGATGTATTGGTCGCAGTACTCGAGACTTTGCTATGTCCTCTCGGGTCGGTAGGTACTTTCGCAGATCACGAATATTCATGGATGTGTTCTACGACTCTGATTCAGCACGGTTAATTGTGCAGAAGATTATGGTGTTTCAGCATCCTGATTTGCAAACACAAACAGTGAGTTCAAAGTAATGTCATCGCTTTGTAAAGCCTAATGACATCTCAGATACCCGATAGGACAAAGTGGTTGCGATCATCTCACACATGATCGTGTAGGATCAATTCGTTCGACAACCCATGTAACTCCTAGTTCTCTATAGAACCGACCAAGTGTCTTCCCATCCAATTCCTCGACCATTTTTGAAGTGGGTTGGAGGTAAAAACCAATTATTACATGAATTGCACCAACTGATACCATGTACATCGAAGTTTATATCGTATATTGAGCTTTTTGTCGGGGGGGGGGCAATGCTCTTTTCGCTGGTCCGAAAATGTCCCGATCTCCGGTTCTGGCTCAATGACTCAAACCTTGAACTCATAAATGCCTATCGCGTTGTACAGAATAACGTAGATGCATTAATCGAGTCACTAGAGAAACACCAAAACACTCCCGAGTACTTCTACCAAATCCGCGCTCTAGACCGAGAGAGGTGCTTTTTCGCACTGTCTCCTGTAGAAAGAGCGAGCAGGATGATCTATCTGAATAAGACCTGCTTTAACGGTCTGTTTCGCGTTAACTCAAAAGGACAGTTCAATACCCCTTTTGGTAATTACAAGAAACCAAATATCGTCTCAGAGAGCACTCTACGGGCATGTGCAAAAGCGCTTGAGAATGTAAAGATCACGCAGTTCGACTACAGCGAATCGTTAGACATGCTCGACAAACAATCGTTCGTATATCTCGATCCTCCCTACGAACCAATCTCCGAGAGCTCTAGCTTCCGGAGTTATACGAATACAGGCTTCGATAAAGCGGAGCAGATTAGGTTGTTTGAATTCTGCCAGCGCTTGACTAAGAGGAAAGTCAAATTCATGCTTTCAAATTCGAGTGCACCATGGATAAAAGCACTGTATGAGAAAGAGGAAGCCTTCAACGTGATTACGGTTTCAGCGAAGAGGTCAGTCAATTCGCAGGGACACGGACGAGGTCCAGTGCCAGAAATCATCGTTCGTAACTACCGCTAGGTTGAGGAACACTGGCGATGGCTCCCAGAACTACCGTCAATTCGTTCTGGCAAGGCTTGTTTGAGTCGCAACCCAAGATCGTTGAAACCATCAATCGTTCAGGTTTCTATGACCTAGATGCCTCTATGATCAAAGAACGACACATAGAGCCACGTATCGCCTGCAAGCTTGACTTTAGAGGTCATGTCCCGAAGTCACTCAGTGATCAAAATCTGTCGGTTTTGGCAATTAGAAACGGCGTCTACCGAATTGCTAAGACAGATCCGTTTCTCGATATTAATCCTTCGCTCTTTACCGATGAAGACCCAATTGAAATGAGCGAATTTAGCGTTCCAGCTCATATTCAGGTCCTGGCTGGAGGAGGGTACTCATCAGAATCCAAGGCACTGGATGCTGCACATATAAGCGGCATGTTGGATTGGGTATTTGGAGAATCTGTTGAGCTAGTCCTACGCGGTAGAGAGTACTCTCGCGAGTTTCACTTTTCACTTCCGCGTCTTCCCGAACGCCTGCAAACAGTTGAATACGAAATTGGAAATGTTCAGATTGAGGTGGATGGCGGATACGAAGGACGGAACGGTCTTTATTTGGTAGAAGTAAAGAGTGTGGTAGAGAACAACATGAACCTTCGACAACTCCTGTACCCACAACTCCACTACCAAAACTATGTCGTAAAAGGAAAACCTGTCCACACATTCATTCTGTTTTATGAATCGTGTACGGGTCTCTATCACTTCGTTCCGTTCGTGCTTGAAAATGCCGAGACACAAGGAATTTTCAAGTTTGACTTCTCTCAATACAGACGAGCAAGGATTGCGCCGTCGGTGGATGAGCAGATTGACTATTGGGAGGAAATCAAGTCCTTACCAGCGGTCCCAGGTTTTGCTGACACCAAAGTTCCATTTCCACAAGCAGACGAATTTGCGAAGATTCTTGACAGTTTTAGATTGCTAGGTGACTCAGAACCGATCACGTTATATGACCTCTTTACTAAGTACGATTTGACTCCACGCCAGCATGATTACTACTGGAATGTACTTAGGTGGTTAAGACTTGCCGAGAGGCGCTCTGAAGGCTTGGTTCTTACTGACTATGGAAGAAACCTCAATCGTCTTGCAGACAAGGCATTACTTTTTGAGCTTGCCGAGAAAATCTTCTCAGAATCGGTTCCTAACAGCCTCCTGGGGGGTCGAGATCCGGGTAGTCGGGACTGGAAACCGTACTCACTCGCCCAAAATACACAGGAACGACGAATTCAGTCGATTCGAGCCTGGATTCGTTTTTTTGAGCGTAATCTTTCTCAGCGTTGAATCTTTCTTCTGCTACTCTCAACAGTAAAGAAGCTCTTTGGGCTCAAGAGACACTAAGAAAAGCCAAGACCGCGCACCTGACTGGAGACTGGCTATCGTGAATGTACTCACGATAGCCTCATTTTGAGAGCTTCCCAGACCAGTACTTACCAAGCTCCAAATATTGAATAGTGATCGAACTGTTGAGAGTTGAAGAGACGAAAATGTTTGAACTTTTCTTAACTCATCCAACTCAGATAAGGTTGTTTGATCTTCGTTGATCCAATATGCCTAGAGTGGTATTACCTCGTCCTCTCGCCAGAGCGCAGCGACTTCTCGATCTGTTCGTTTCACTAACCGTTGGTATATGGTGTCTTCATCGACATTCTCATCATTGAGTCCGATGGCACCTCCTAACTTCCCCCAATCCATGCTAGTAATATCTTCACTACTTTGAAATCCTACAAGCAAAGCAGCTTTTTCAAACCGAGTAGCCTTCTGTTCAACCGTTGTAGCTAACAACGGGTAAAAGTCGATCTTCTCACCGATCTTCCGGACAAATAGATGGTCACCAGTATCTAGATTCATGTCATCAATGACTTTCTTCAACGACCCGATATGTGCACCACTAGGACTATTTAGTTTCCACGCGACTGCTATGTCGCCGTAGTCAGAGGGAACTCTCTTCATCCCTCCAGCTGCGCAACCTAATTCCAATGCAAAACCATCCGGACAGGTGCGACCGCTACCGCGTAACCAGTCGGCGTTGACTGTTATTCGCCACGTCCATTGTCCGTTCACGTAGAAACACTTGCCCGTATCCGCTAGACTCTTGTGGAATGGTTGATCTGACTTTTCGTTCTTCGAGACTCGCTTTGTGTCTGGATCGATGGTGAAGTATTGAGTCCTCACGTAAGCAAGTACAGAGTTCGGAGTTACACCGAATGTCTCATGTAGCTTGTTAACGATCTCGTCAACGGTTGACATCCCGCCCGATTCTTTGATTTCGTTCTCTATTTCGATGGTAATGCCTCGGTATTGCCTGTGTCCAGGAGCATTTGCCAGTACAAAATCTGCTTGCTTGTTTATTCGCCAGAAACGCTTGTCGTTCAACATCCTAAATCGGATGCCACGGGTGTTTCGCTTACCAAGTTTCTGTACGATTTCGTCCGTGGAAAACGGACGAGGATAGTAGCTCATTAAAGTATGAATTCGATCTAGGAACTCTCCTGCACAGTACAGATAACCACCTTTATCCTCACCTTCCTCGACAGGTACCAGCTCGTCGAAACTATTAAGCCACTCTCTATGGAACTGCTCTCGGATCCCGAGATCGTTTAGTGTGCGTGCTAAATCCTCTGGACGCAAGTAACCATTTGTTGCTACTTTTTTCTCGACTGCCACAGGCGTTTTCAACCAGAGTTTACGGTCACTGATTAGCCATCCTTGTCTCTCTACAAACGGTCCGGCCAGAGATAGCAATACCAAACGCGCAAATTTATGGAGTGAAGGATCATCCGTATCGTCAATCGCGAGGGTCATTTCATTGTGCAGGTGTTGGGAATTGGCAGGTACCGCCGAACCGAGTCGCTTCTTCAGCACGTCTGCAACTTTGACTAGAAGTGAGTGTTTACTTGATCTAGTTCGGTAGATCAGATTTCTGGCGTCTATGTCCAACTGACGCGTTCGATCATCGGTGATATTGAATTGTTTGGAGATATCGGACATGGACTTGCGACCGGAAGTGACTAATGTTCTGGTCATCAGCACGTCGATAATTCTCCGATCTTTTGCAGAATCCCTAAGGGAGCGGATCATCTCGAGCACCGCCGCTAGATCCAATCCTAAGTCTGCGTACGGATACAGGGACGATGTTACACTGGATCGTAAATCGTATTGTGTTGAAGGAGCACCTGGTTGGGTATCACGTGATGCCGTTGCTTCCGACCGATTTCCGGTCAGGCGCGCTCCACTTTCGACGAAATGCGAAATTTGTCCGGCGGTTGTTCGGCTGTCGCCTGCACGAGACACAAACTGAGTGTCTAGCGGATGAGGTTGCGCGGCTTCAAGCAAACACGCCAACTTCGCGATGGATTGATATTCGAACTCAAATCGAGTCAGTAATTTCTCAAATTGCACTTCTGATCCATCGATGTACTTGGCATCCAGTATGCGTCGTAGTACATCTAATTGCTGAGTAGGCAACGCTAGTGAGTGAATCTCAACTCTCTTAGCGTTCATTTTGTGAAGTAGCATTTCATTTGCAACAGAGCTCAACTTATTTTCGATCCAACGTAGGAGCTGGCCCAAATCTGTCGCACTAAGTGAGATGTTTCGTTGCCAAAATGTTGTGTCCAAGTCACGGACGCAAAGATGGAATTCCGTAAGAAGCTCATCTGAGAGAGGAGCATCTTCTTCTCCAAATTTTGCTCGGAGAGTACTTGGAATTAAAGGCACAGGTGCCTCGCCCCAATTGACAGGACTCTGATATCGGAGGAGGTCCCAACGAGCTGTACTCATGTATCTAATACCTCTAAAGATTTAGTGGGTTTCAAATTACTCGCAGAATGTCGGTTAGCATATGGACAGCGCTAAGCTAAGCTATCTCTGTGTTCATAGTTGCGAAACTAATATTGATATGCAATAAGCGGTTGCGATTATTGCGAGTAAATACAATTGTAATGATAAATACTATTTATCAAAAAACAAAATCTTGAGGAGAGAAAACTGAACTATTCAATTTACGCAGGAACAGTAGGTTGGGGTGTCTGGCGTTCTGACGATGCCGGACGGCAATGGCGGTTTGCTTTTGAAGGTGTCTCACCGGAGTGTCGTATCTGGTCTCTGTCTTCCCACGCTCTCGAACCTGGTGTTACATGGGCGGGTTCGGACATTGGATTGTTACGTCAGGATTCCACAGGACAAGCGAAGAGAGTCAAATCTCCTGCGGACGGTAAGCAGATATGGGCAATCCATCAAGATAAGGACGATCCCAAGGAAATGATCTTGGGTACAAATCCCGGTGCGCTTTACAAGACCGTTGACGGCGGCCAAAGTTGGGATGAACTGCCGATTCAGCTCGTAGAAGAATGCCCGATTGGTAAACCTCGAATCACACGCATTCGACCGGATCCGATTGATGTTGATACGTTATGGGTGTCGGCGGAGATTGATGCGGTGCACCGGTCTCGTGACCGAGGCACTACGTGGGAAAGATCAGAAGAAGGCTTCAAGTTTCCTGATATTCACGATGTAGCCATTGCAGATATGGAAGGCGAGCGCAAGCTGTTGGCTGCGACTGCACTTGGTCTCTATGTCTCGGAGGACGACGCGGCTAGCTGGCAGTGGCAAGAGTTGGATTCACCTTGGCAGTACACAAGAGGGATAAAACCGAGAGCTGACAGAAACGGGACAGTATTTCTATGTAACGGTAATGGTCCTCCAGGCTCACGCGGTAGATTGTTGAGAAGCAGGAACTGGGGTGAGACTTGGTCGGATGCGCATTTACCTGGCCAAACTAATTCCACCCCTTGGACGGTAGCGACGAATGATGCTGATCCAGACTTATTGTTTTGTTGTACAAACCTAGGTCAGATGTACAAATCCGAGGATGGTGGTGAATGCTGGACGAAGTTAGCTCGAGAGTTTGGAGAAATTCGCACGATCGCTTGGCAACCGACGGAATAGGGAGCGCTTCGACAGGCGGCACAATCCGCTTATCTAATTTCTTGAAATAAACTTCCATCCTTAGTACGAAGGAGCTCAACATGCAAAGACGACAACTGCTCATTGGAACACTACTTATTCCTGCGCTTCCGGCGTTTGCGAAAACTCTCTCGGATAGTATCCAGACAGATCTAGGTAGCTCCAGACTTATCTACCTGACCCCTCTGAAATCAGACGGTACGGAGAGTACTTGCCAAGGCGAGGTGTGGTACGTCTACCACAATAATGCAATTTACGTAAACACTCAAATGGAGGCATGGCGAGCTAATGCAATCAAGAAGGGCCTGACAGGTGCGCGGATTTGGGTGGGTGACGTTGGTATGTGGAAGAGAGCGGAAGGCGCTTACAAAGATTTGCCGCGACTGCATGGTACAGGGTCAGTGGTCTCCGATTCGGCTGAGTGGGAATCCGTATATCCTGCGTTTGGCGAAAAGTACAGCGATGAATGGCCCACCTGGGGACCACGATTCAAGAACGGCTTGGAAGACGGCTCACGTATTCTTCTGAAGTACTCGGATCTCTCTGCAGAATCGTGATTTGCAGACTAAGGATCTGACGAGTCAAGTTTCTTCTGGCCGCTACTGAGTAACCGTTTCCATCCAGCGTTTGTGCCCTTCGGGGTCTAAGATGATTGAAGCAAGGTAGAGAAGCATTTGCTTGTGTCGAGTGGAGACATTTTCTTTCTCCATGAGTTGTTCGCCTTCTTTGGTCGTCAGATGGCGAAAAGCCTCGATCACTGGTTCTTGAACACCTAGTACGTCTTGAGCACTCTTATTGATGATTTCGAGAGCAGGCTCAAGATCAGCTTGCGCTAGTCCGATATCCTCCATCTCTAGGACGATGTTCATCCACAAGGTCGTTAGATAGAGCTCGTACTTATTCTTGTCAATGAGATGTTCAGTAATTCGACTGCGTTGCTTAATCTCCTCCAGAGGCTTCGCGAGCAAGAGAGTCAAATTTGTCCGTTCCATCGCTCGTTATTGTAAAGAGTCGATTTTCTTACTTAATCCTCAATCCCCTCGAATGAAAAATCAATTCATGCCTTGGTGCGATTTTTTGCAGAGATGCCTCCTCAGATTGTATTTGAGAGGCGACGAGATTGCAGTTGACTCAATTGACTCATTTATAGTTTTGTGATATTCAGGTAATCTCGAACAGGATCCTTTCCTCGCGACGCTCACAGATGCATGATTCGGGATTCGTGTCAGGTAGTGTGAACAGTAGGAGGAGAGACAAGATGGGCTCGGGTTTTCGCCACTCCTCTGATCCTAGGAGAAGCACTCATTCTCCAACCATCCGGCTGGCGATACTTCCGCTCGTTCGTACGGTTCCAGCATCGATTGAAATATTTGATCTATAGGAGTGTTATTTCGTTGATATACTGTTGTATTTTGAGTATCACACGGAAATATCAATGAACCTTGATTGTTATGGTTGATGGGCGAAGTAGCGCAGGAAAATAGGGAAATCATCGTCACAAAACGATGCATACCCGTATTAAAACTGATTTAATACCGTCGACGCTTTGATTCATCGTTTGGACTTGCCAAAGATGAGGTTGAAGGCTTTAGGATATCGTGACAGCTATCGTTGCCTAGGATTGGGCGAGTACTCACATATCGCTGACCCGGGACATTAGTTCAACCTCAAAGATACTAAGAGAATGATTTCAAGTAAGGAAATAATGGAATTGGTTGTGCAACGCTACGATCAGGCGGTGATGAACAACGTTATCCGCGCGGAATATGTTGAGTGCATGATTGTGCTTGCATTGGGTCCCGAGTGGCAGCTTACGGGGACGTGGGATTCATGGGACTGCGAACACAAGCCAAGCGGGGCGAGGATCGAAATTAAGCAATCTGCCGCTGTACAAAATTGGACGCAGGAATCGAACGACGCACAAAGAGTTCCTAGATTTGATATTGCGCCGCGTAAACGCATCTGGCCACATGATCGACCGGCAGACCTATACGTCTTTGCTTGGCACGGATTGAAAAAGGATGTAGACCAACGTGATCCTTCGCAATGGGTATTTCTTGTAGTTGCAGAATCCAATCTCCCACCAAAACAGAAGTCCATATCGCTCAACAGACTCAAAGCACCTGCAAAAACTTGCGGACTTTCAGATTTACCGCACGCAGTAGCTCACAAACTATCGATCATAGAAACCTTGAAAAAGGACATGCAATCCTAAACCAGAGTTGCTAGCAAGCTCCTATTTGTTCTGGGGAATCTAGTCGTACATTCAAGAGGTACTTGCGCGGATCAAAGTAACCTACGAATATGTCCAATTGAGTTTTCAGCGATCTCGCACCGGAATCCCTTACTAGATCTCAAGTCGTCCGCGAGTACGCGATACCTCTAACAGCATGGCGTAGGTATGGCGGGTTGTAAAGGCAGGTACTTTAGACTAGTCGCCAATGTGAAGGAGACTGATACATCTAGTTCCGTCAAATACAATTCAAGCAGCTTGCGGTTTGGTGATGGCATCCCGAATGCCTTCGAGCAATCCTTCAACCTTGGCCACGCGTCCGTGCAATTGGCTACTTTCTGTCATGGAATCTCGGTGAAGTTGATCTACATGGTCGCGGAGATCATCAATACGACTATTCGTACCAGCATTGGTAGTGTCTATGCGATCATTCATGCTGTCCATACGATCATTCACGCTGTCAATGCGTTCGTTCATGGAGTCCATGCGTTCACTTATCGAGTCCATGCGTTCACTTATCGAGTCGATGCGTTCGTTCATGGAGTCCATGCGTTCACTTATCGAGTCCATGCGTTCACTTATCGAGTCGATGCGTTCGTTCATCGAGTCCATGCGTTCATTCATGGTGTCCATGCGTTCATTCATGGTGTCCATGCGTTCATTCATGTTGTCTATACGCGAATTGATTCCGTGCAAGGACTTGGTAATGCGATATTGCTGAGTTAACAGTAATCCTATGATCGCGATAGCTATGCCAAGTATCGTCAGAATTTCTGGTGTCATTTACCGCATCAGTGCAAAACTGGAATATACAAGTATAACTTTAGGTGAGAGCACTTTTGCTGGTGTCTATTTCCGACTGAATAGTCCTTTGAAGGTGATCCCCGATGGAAATCCTGGAGGATATGAGTGGTGGTTGCGAAAAATGAGGCACTTCGAGTTGAAGGTTTACAGTTGAATTAGAGCCAGGTTATTTCAATCAATTGGGGGTCGACATGATTAACAATCCACCTCAACGACTATTTTCGCCTTGATTCAGGCCGAAGGTTACCTATGTGAAACGGCTCTTCCGTATTAGTCGATGAGTCCGACTAGCGTTAAGAGCACAAGGCATCCACAGCAGTCTTCATCATTTTCGAAGTTTGATGAAGGCGATGAAGTTGACACCGTTGCATCCGACACGGAAGGTTAGCCAGGGACGCAGTTATCTGGAGGCGACTATGGATTGGTACAGTCGTCATGTTTTGTCGTGGCAATCATCTATTCTTTAAACACCGGATTTTGCATAGAGGCGTTGAAAGAGGCACTCTAAACGTATCCATACCCAGGCATATTCAACACCGATTAGGGGTCGCAATTCACGCATTTAGAGTGTCTAGTTGTGTTGAGAAGTTCTGGCATTGCAATTAGTGTGGACGGTAGAGGGGTTTGGCGAGACCATGTGATGATCGACCGCTTATCGTGTACGGTGAACTTCGAAGGCGTGTATCAACATGCGGTCGAGCATTTCAGAGAGCTACTCGCAGGGTCGGCGAATGGATGCATTTTTTGCTATCAACCACGCAGGCACCAGAGTTTGGACTATGGCCTCTCAGTCGATGTTTACCGCGAGAGACAGAACCAAAGACGAGAGGTAACGTAAACTATTCAGTACAGAATTTCACGCGACCCTCTCGACCAAGAGAGGTGGTGAATTGGATGCGCGCTTAACGCGCTTAATATACAAGACCATCAATTTTTGTTTTACAAGAGTGAACGACCTGTAACCAAGGTATGACCACTTCTATACGTCGGTTCGACTATGCGAAGTCACTGGAAATTGGTGACATAGCGGATTTCCATAAGAAGACTCGCCAAGCAATTGCGGTCGATGGTGCGGTCATAGTTGAAAATGCACTAACTGAAGTGGATGTCGACGACATCCGTCGGGAGATGGCACCATATATAGAAAGTACCCCTCATGGTCTCCACGGATTAGAAAAATCTCGCAGAATAGGTGCGCTAGTCGCGCGTTCTCCCGCATCTCACAAAGCTATAAGCCATCCCGCAGTACTCGATGCCTGCGAAGCCGTGCTCGGCGAGCAGCAGAATAAAGACAAGATAGTACGTCGTACCCATAGTCCGAAAGGGAAGGGTACCTATCCGTGGCGATTGACTTTAACGCAAATCATCGACGTAGGTCCTGGCCAGGAACAGCAAGGTGTACATCGGGGAAATGGTCTATGGGTTCACGATTTAGCGGGTTGTGGATTTGATCCTCAGGTCGAGACAATGTGGGCGCTGACTGACTTCACGGAAGAGAATGGCGCAACACATGTGATCTTAGGCAGTCACCTTTGGGAAGATGTCTACGATGCAGACAAAGATCCTGGTACTACGACTTGGTTCGGTCCTCCACCTCAGGAAACTATCCGTGCAACAATGCCCAAAGGAAGTGTTCTGATTTGGACTGGGTGGACCGTGCACGGGGCAGGTGCAAATCTCTCAAATGAGCGCAGGGTCGGTATGAATATTGACTATGGAGTTTCCTTCTTGGCCCAGGAAGAAAACCAATTCCTTGCATGTCCGCCGAACATTGCACGAACGCTTTCCCCGGAGATGCAAAAACTCATTGGTTACTCCCAGCCCGGAGTCGCATTGAACTACTTCGCTGACTGTTTATCTCCTGAAGTAGCCCTGCGTGAAGATTACGACGTTTTACGTCCCGGAGCACACGGGTTGAAACTGAATTAAACCGGTAAGTTCATTTCCTTGTCTGTGGCGAAACTGTGTCGTCAAGAGCCTTCTGAACCAACAGACTGATCGACGACGAAGTGCTGATTAAATTGGAGTGCAGCGTACTCACCATTAAGTGCAAGCAACTCACTGTGAGTTCCCTCCTCGACCACATGTCCTTGCTTGATAAAGAAGATTCTGTCGGCTTTCTGAATCGTAGACAGTCTGTGTGCAATCACAAAGCTGAAACGTCCTTTGACCAGACTTTCCATGCTCTTCTGGATTTTCTGCTCTGTTTCGGTATCTACCGAACTAGTGGCTTCATCCAGTATCAGAATCAACGGATCAGCAAGTACGGCACGAGCATACGACAACAACTGTTTTTGACCCGAAGATAATCGATTTCCGCTTTCGCCAACCTCAGATTCGTACGCGTCCGGCATCGAGAGAATAAAGTCTTCAGCGCCTGTTAGTTTCGCGGCTTCCTTGACTTCCTCATTGGTTGCATCTAGTCGACCATATCTGATGTTCTCCATGATGGTGCCACTGAATACGTGCGCTGTCTGCAGAACGATTCCGAGTTTCGACTGTAACCAACGAAGACTGCGATTGCGGTAATCAACGCCGTCAAGCAAGACTCTACCACTAGTAGGCTCATAGAACCTGCTAATAAGACTGACTAGGGTGGTTTTGCCACCTCCGGTCGGTCCTACGAAGGCGATGGTCTCGCCGCGATGAACTGTTAGGTTAATGTCGTGCAACACTGGTTCATCTTGCTGATAGCCGAAGTCAACGTTTTGGAGCTCAATGGACGAAATGTCATTTGTTCCGCCGTCTTCGGCGATTTCAGTTGATGGATTGGAATTCTGTAGAGCAACCAGTTCTTTCTTCAGCTTGACCAAGGTTGAATCTTCAATCTCAGATTGAGCGTCGATGACTCCAAGTATTCTCTCAGCAGATGCCTGAGCCATCTGCATTTCCGCGAACCAGTGGCCCATAAATTCAACCGGGTCGAAAAAATGTTGAACCAGGGTCATGGCTGCAATGAGTGACCCAGCTGTGATAATGCCTGCCAAGAGTTCACTGCCACCATAAGCGAGCGCCATGGCTACACCGACACTCGAAGCGACGAGAATGATTGGTACATAGATTGCAGCTAAAGTCAGGTTCTTAACAGATGCTGAGTACATTCGCTTCGTAAGCACTTGAAAATCCCTTAAGTTTTCGTGTTCACGAGTGAACGCCTTACTGGTTGTTACACCCATGATACTTTCGTTATACGAACCAGTAATTCTTGAGTTTGTCGCTCGAACTTCTCGCGCAGAGTGCAGAATCGTCTTTCGGATTTTCGCGGAAATCCAGAAGACTACAGGCACAATCGTTAGCACAAGAAGCGCTAGCTTCCAATGCATGATCATGAGGGCGGTGCTGACTGCGATCATCATCGTCGTACCCCAAATCAGATCGAATAAACCCCAAGCCAAAATGTTTGTGAGACGTTCGCAATCTGAAGTTAGCCGTGCAACGATCCAACCTACAGGTCGGTAATCAAAATACGCAAAAGACTGTCTCTGAAGATTCTCGAATGCGGCCTTACGGATGTCATGACTCGTGTAGACTCGTAGCTTGGAAACCAACCAGATGAATGTTCCTGTACATAGCGCGAGACCTACTGCCATCGCTACGTAAAGAAGGAACCACATGACTAAATTGGCATCTGTGCCATTTTGCTGAACGTCGTCGATGATCCATTTCGTCATAAGCGGGAAGATCATCTCGAACACGCCGGTCAATGCGGCAAAGAAAATGAGAGTCTTTATTACTTTCTTGTAGGGTTTGGTGAAACTGAATAATCGCTTCCATAACTCTATGTTGATAGACGCACCTGTGGCGTCCTTGTACTCATCGATTGGATCAAAATCAGTACTAATTTCTGTCATTTCTATCGTCGTTGTAGTTTCGCTAAGCGGAAATCAGAACTGACTCTCTGTCAGTTTCCTGTAGTTCACATAGATGGCGGTAGGGACCAGGAACGGTGGACAACTCGTCGTGAGAGCCCATCTGAACGATCTTCCCGCGCTCCATGTAAAGGATGCGGTCTGCATGCATGACTGATGTGAGTCGGTGTGCAATCACAATCACGGTATGGCGACTTCGGTATTGATTCAACGCATTTAGGATGAACCGTTCTGTGCTGGTATCGACAGCCGATAACGAGTCATCCAGAACAAGCACCGAAGGTCTCTTGAGCAACGCTCGGGCAATCGCTAATCTTTGTCGTTGACCACCGGACAGGGTTACACCTCGTTCTCCTATCAATGATTGATAGCGGTCGGGGAATTCCATAATCGCGTTATGAATTGCAGCATCTGTGGTTGCTTGTACAAGTCGACCTTCAATTGCAGTTGGATCCGCAACGAGTAGGTTTTCTTCAATCGTCCGACTGTACAGAAACGGATCTTGCAAAACGACGCCAATCCTCTTTCGCAACCACTTCCGATTAACTTCCGTGATGTCTTGGCCATCAAGACTTATCACTCCAGAATCAATTGGATACAGTCTCAGAAGAGCTCTGATAAGTGTTGATTTTCCTGACCCAGGACTTCCGACGATGCCGATAAACTCTCCGGGTTCGATCGTTAAATTGATGCCATCTAACGCACGATCGTCAGTGCCATAACTCAGTGTCACATTTTTAAATTCGATTTTGCCTCGTACAGTCTCTTTTTCAGGTTCTTCCTCAACACTCTCTTCTTCTGTGTTCAAAATGTGTCGAATACGTTTAAGAGATACAACTGCTTTCCCTGCATCAAAGACCAGTCGTCCTAAGTGCCGTAATCGCCAGACTACGATAGACACGAGTGTGAAAAACATGAACAAGCTACCTATAGTGAGCTGGTCAAGCATCACAAAATATGAGCCTACTACTAACACCAACGCAACCTGAATTAGAGAGATCACGTCACCCCCTGCCCAGAAGAAGGCCATCGTCCGATTTAGCTTGTAGTAGTGTTCACGAAAATTGGCGTTCTCCTTATCGAATCTCGCTTGCTCATAGTCCTGTCGAGCGAAAGCTTGTACCACTCGGATACCAGTCAAATTCTCTTGAATAACTGTGGTGAGAGCGGCTTCAGCCTCATCAGTGATCAAAAATAAGTCCTTGATCCTGTAGAAGAAATACATAAGACTGCCGATAAGGAATGGCATAAGGGAGAGGGAGACCAACGTGAGCTGCGGGTTGAAGTACAGCAGAATAGGAATCATGCACCCGAGGAACAGTATCGCTCTGCCAAACTCGTCGACATCTGCGTGCATGAAGACGCGAACAGTTTCGATGTCTGAACTGCATCTCTGAACTAAATCTCCGGTTTCAGACTCGTCGAAGAATTGATTTGGAGCATGGTGTAGACGTGAAAATAGTGCTTCACGAATCTGTAGACAGATCTGTTCTGACGCAACGGCGGACAGTCGGTCACGAATAAACTGGCATATACCTGTGCAAGCAGTTGCAAACACACCGATCGCCGCAGAGATCAATAAATAACCAACGTAGGAAGGTTCAGACGAAAACCAGCTTGAAATCGCCAATACCCAGCTATGACCTACTGCAAAATCTTCTTCAGTGATTACATCAATGGCGTATTTTGAAATCAGAGGTGCGCCCATGAGGAAGATATTGGAGAGTGTTGCAAACACCACTGAATTGGCGTACCTAACCCGTTGCCCACGCGTAGCGAGCCAAAGGTTTTGGTAAGAATGTGTTTTTTGAGTATTCAAGTTCATTGACAAGTTAATTCAATTAGATCAAGGGCTTGATGATTGTCAGAGCAAGCACTTGCCATGAACTTTTAAGGAGTGCCGCTCTAAGTGCGAGCGGCAAGAAAAGCTTAAGCCGTTCGCTGACTTACATCAATTTGTTGGAGTGCAAACGTATCTCAAGCATTTCAGTTCCTCTGGAGGGGTTAAGCGTTGGGTATTTTAGATGTACTCGAAATTGAATTGTTCCGCATCAATCCAATTAGTTATCCGAGACAACTACATCTTCGTAAATGCAAGAGGCAGCTTGGTTATAAACACGCTAAAGTCGTAGGCTGTGCACTTAAAACGCGTCCTTCTCAATCTCGGAGTCTATCGAGAAAACCCGTTATAAGACAGACTCCGAGTGGCTGAAGAAAAGATGACACTGTGTCAAAGTTAATCGAGTCTGCCTTCGTTAGAGGAAGTCATTTGTCCGACTGCGGGAGTTCCCTCTCAACCTCCCGTCGCCTCTCTCACTTTACTTCGTAGCATTTCTTTGGTTTTATCCACGTCTCTTCCGCTCGCAAGAAATGTCTCAAGCGAGGGTATAGGGAACACATACGATCCGTCCAGCAATTCATCAAGGATTCCATTATGGACGTATGAATCAATGATTTCTTCTACTTCCTTGAGATTGGTCACTTTCTCAAAAAAACACCCGGAAAGTTTTTCATAAGTAATCTTTTTCCCTTCAGTTTGATGATCTTTTGCAATCTGATTTAATTCTTTGTCGAATTGTCTTTGACCTTTAACCTGTAAACGGGTCTGGTAATATTGGATTCGAATGGCATGCCCTTCATCAAGAACTTGATTAAGGTCTAAATAGGAAGTTCCTTTTAGATGGCTGTTTGCCACCTCCTTAACAAGCGTTTGTAAATAACGGTGTAAGTGCCTCGGCCAGCTGTCGCTTGCTATATCAAGACTATGCGCAATATGGTCTATTTGACTTGGCGTGAAGAGTTTTTCCAAGCCCAATTTTTCAATAGTTGCAGTACATACTTGCCGACCTTCTTCGTGTGATAACGAACTCAGCATAAAGTCTTCTCTCGACCGTCTGGTGATTCCAACTTGCTCTAAACATTTCCCTGTATCACTCAGCCCTGCGAACACCCCAATGATCTTCAATCCGGAGGTATCTACCGCTCCATGTAAATTACTGACGAGCGTATTTTTGCTTCCACTATTAGGTTCAATCCGTTGCGCCTCGTCCACCATCAAGAGAAATATTGGATCGTCGCTCGGATATAAAGACTGCCTAATCACATTCCAGATCCTGCCAGGAGATTCTCTTATTTGGGTATCTAGAGCAGGTAAATGAGATTGGATACCACCACCTAGTTCAAGTAATTTCAAGTCAACTTTGCCTTTACCATCTTGGGTATAGGATTTAGATAACGCCTCGAAATTGACTTCTCTATGGAGTAAGAATTTCTCCAGGAACAGAACGGGATCATTGAACACTTCTACTTCCATCATGATAGGGATGACGCCACTGTTAATAGGACCGTCCAGGTTTTCCTTCTCAATTTGATTGAGTAAACTGGTTTTACCCGCACCAGGTGCTCCTTCAATTACGACTGTACTACAGATAGGTTTACCTGACTTTTGAACGGCGGCAATCTGATCCTTGATGTGTGCTCTCTCATCAAGTCGTCCCTCAAATACAATTAGTGGGAGACGTTCATTTCGTGTTAAATATGAGTGTGTTTGTTCTAGTTCATCTTCACGAAGACGCGACAGAAACTTAATTTGCATTGGTATTGACATACCGCTCTGAATTTTTGAGGATGAGATGTGATCTAATCGCAATCTTGGTGCCAAGAATCTTTAAAAACAGGCACTCAACGAGCATCTCGTTGTCCCGTCGTTATCGATGGGGCATATATGCGAGACTACCTATAGAGCTGAAAATCTTAAAGTGCTTCATGGGCTCGTTTTCGATTAGAACTTAAGAAAAACGTAATTATCCGATAATCGCGTTCTGGATGAACGGTCCAAACCTTCTATCGATGCAGAATGTCTCATTTTGCGCGACCGACACTATTCATACCAGAAAACGATGATGAATCCCATTCCAGAAATCGAGCTCTGTTCCGGTCCAGGTGGCCTAGAAGAAGGATTCGCACAACATCGTACACTGGATGGTCGTAATCGTTCCCGGATCGAACTGTCTGTTGAGATGGAGAGATGGAAGAAAGCGCTTACCGCACGCTTCGTTTACGTGCTTTTCTTCCTAAATTTAGGACGTTTCACAAGGAGTACTACACTCGCTAAAAGGCGAGCTTTGCCCATTGACAGATTGGCATACTCAAACTAAGGAAATGGGTCATTTGAAGATCAGGATCACTAGGAATGGGTTCTGGTTATGCTTCATTGCAAGCATGCTCGCCGAAAGCTCTAACAGTCTCCCTTACAGATCATTCAACCCATTGATCCCGTCGCCAATATCCAATCTCGATTGAATCTTGCCAGTCGCAGTGACTTGGTGTCGTACATTCGTTCGTTCATACCGCATTCGTACAGACAGAATATGTCATCCCCTAGAACAGCGAGGTCTGAATATCCACTTGGACCACTCTCAAGAACTCGTGAATGTGCCCAGGAATCTCCCATATCTTTACTCTGGCGGACGGTCAGTTGCTTGCGGTCGTAGGGTATCCCTTTTTTCGTCAGAAGAGTCTTGTTGTCAGAAGCGTTTTTTTGAAAACTTCGCTCTAACACACCCGGGTTTGCAAAAATCAAGTCTTGGGAGTGGCTCTCGTTGTCACTGACCATGCTCGCCATACAGATTGGCTCTAACAGTTGGTCGTCGAATTCTGGATTACTCCATGTTGTACCATGATCGTCACTGAGAGACACAAGTCTTCGATGTTGGTATGACTCAGACCTAGTATTCAGAATGACACGTCCATCAGGTAATTCAGCCAAGCAACTTTCACTGGGATTGCGAATGGGACCCTTGTTGGGTACGACGATCCCGCTACATTCCCAAGTCTCTCCGTGATCGTCCGAATATACAACACCCACTTCGGAGGGGCGGTGTCCCAAACGATTTGGACCAAATTCCGTTCCAGTTCCGTCAGACATCCAAAGTGAAGCAAGCAAACGACCAGTAGAAAGCTGGATGCCATGACCTGGACCTATTGCAATCACTCGCCAGGGATAGTGTTCTCGAAGGGATTCAAAATAGTGAGTAATTTCTCGAGGTGCAGTAAACGACTGACCGTCATCAGAACTCTTACTCGTGAACACGCGAGCATAGTTTTGACAGAAGAGTGTATGTACTGTGTTGTTGATTCGATCGACGATGCAAACAAAATTATTGGTTGGTTCGTTTTCTTCGAAATCTAAATGATCGACCACGACCTTTGGATCTGTCCAGATATGTCCGTCATCGAAACTGCGTCTCATACAGATATCTATGGGGTCCCAGTCGCCGCCTCTGCCAAGTCTCGCCTCGCAATAAGCCAACAGAGTACCTTCCTTAGTTGCCACAATCCCTGGTATTCGGTATGTGTAGTAGCCTTTTGTTCGAGATATGAACAGGTCTTGTCTAACTATTGTCTCTGACAAATCGAGCCTCTACATTTTCGCGTAATCTCAAGTCACTCACTGGTAGTGCTGGTCAATCTCTATGGATAACATTGCACATTGAAGTAGTCAGTTACCCGTGCAGATATCTAGGTGTAAACCTTACACAGCTAGGTTGTGGCAAAATTCTTCTGCAATTTCATCTAATAAAAAAATGCGTCCGAACGCAATCACACATTCGGACGCTGTTCATTCCACTCGTTAATAAGGATTAAGAAATGAACAAGAAGAAGTTTAAGGCTCTGATTAAGAGCTATCTTTCTGACGACATTGACTTCGCGAAGAATGTGGTGGCGGAAGCGCTGAACCATGTGCTCGAAGCTGAAATGACCGAGCTTCTTGGGGTTGCAAAAGGCGAACGATCGACCGCGCGGCGGGGTTATCGGTCGGGTTACTACAAACGCAAGTTGCACATGAAGGTGGGGACTGTTGTATTGCGGGTACCCCAGGACCGCGCTGGTCAATTCTGTACCAAGGTGTTTGAACATTACCGTCGGTCCGAGAAGGCGTTGGTGTCGACGATTACGGAGATGTACATACAAGGTGTCTCCACCCGAAAAGTGACCAAGTTGGC
>MPMU01000147.1 GCA_002238665.1 Gammaproteobacteria bacterium bin55 | reverse complement strand
AAACCTTATCGCTTCAGCGGTCGAGATCGAGACTTGAATCGTAAAGCACCCCAAAATGGGAAAACCAGTTAAGCTACAGTTTTAATATGTGTGCTCATATGTTGTAATCGGCCGTTGACTTGTAGTCCAAGGCTAAGTGCTAGCGATTACGATTGTATAATCTATCGATGAATTAGCCGAGACGGAATCGCGCTGCGTCAAGGAACTCGTACTCGTAGAGATAGATCTCCTCGTATTTACAGGTATCCGAGACGCTGAAGTGCGTGGGGCATGGGCAGGTAACCGTAGGAGGACTAGGAAAGAGACAACTTATGGATCCCTTCCTGCAGTTCAAGGTCCGGATCCGAACGGCAATAGCGACCGAGGTAGTAGCTGGATTGAACGATCAAGTGTGTCTTGCACAACCTCCTGACTACAGCGCGGTCGGTTGACGCCTTCGATAGTAGGCCAGGCAGATCATTATCTGCTTCCATTGCTTCGGGCTGAGCGTGGGATCTCCTCTAGCCGACTTTACGCTCCAGAGCCGCGATCCGGGCTTCATCGCTGACCGCCCTGCCGTTACCGATAAAGGCGCGATAATCCTGACGACGAAGCTGTTGCCAACAGCGTTGAATTAGCTTGGAATGGAACTGATGGTCCCGGGCTAACTGACTGATAGTCTTGCCTGAACCGGTTTCTTGGAGAACCCGGCATGAACTTGCGGGTGAACTGACTACGTTTCAGTGATATGAGGTGCCTCCTCGATCAGAAGGAAGCTTAACTCTGTATCCCAATCAAAGGTGCTGTGTATCTGAAACGCTTTCATCTAGTCGTTCAAGTAGCTTAGGATAACTATAGAAGGCTGACTCATCACCATCCTGTCTAGCAATCTGTTGATCTACGAAAGCAGTCCATGATGCACGGGTGTCATTTAGTAGTACATTCGTCTGGTCAAACAGTTGCTCTAGGATTTCCGGTGTTCCACCAGCGTGCCAAATTTGACAGTTCTCACTTGCTGCAGCCAGCACCGATTTCACATCTTCACTACTGAAGCACGTGGCAAGTGGAAGAATCAAAGACTGACCTAAATGCTCTGCATGACGGAAACTACCTGCATCAGCGTAGATTTTAATTGCCCGACTTACGAACTTCTTTGTAGGATGCTCAGCAATAATGGCTACCTGAACGTCCTCATCGAAACTGTCAAATCGGTTAAGAACAACATCGGATAACGGACCAATATCAAGAATGCTGTAAGCACCACAAGTCTTGAACGTTTCTTCGTCAACTGTCTCAATAAGGCGTCTTATTCGGGTTCGGTCGGACTCCATGAGCCAGGTCCAAATGCGCGGATCGTTTTCGAGGTATGGACAGATGTTCAAAAGTACGTTGTCAGAGACACGTTCAAATCTTGAGGCCACAAGTCTAGGTACTTCTGTGTCGTAGAGGTGGGTCTTAGCCTTTGAAATTTCGCGTAATGATAGTGCCAGTGTTTGGATTTTGTTTGCATATTTGGTGTGTTCTGATCCAAACGGTGCACTGATTATAGCTTTAAGGAGATTTACCACCAATATATCCTTCGCCCTGTCGAGATATCGTGTCCGAAGGAAGGTACTGATCTCATCGGCTGTAGTTGGGAATGAAGAACTTAGTAGGTCAGCATCGAATCGGGCAATGGCGCTTTTACCCTGTAGAGGAGCATGTACGAGAAGGTACTGCAAAGCGTGAACTATATGTGCGCGTACCTGTTCAGGTGATGGTTGATACAACTCATCCTCCAAGACGAAAGCAGGATGTGCACAAAGGTGCCGGTCATTCTGAAGCCGTTCGAATGCGATGTATTCATGCGGTGCAAGAAATTCAAGATCGCAGTTGGCCCTGTGCAGTAACTCGGCTTCAAATGTCTGTAACTTACGTTTGTCATTAAGTACAATTGCATTTTCTAATTCACTAACAAACTTCTGAGGTGCTGTTTCACCCTGGCCGGCTAACTCTCGTGCCTTAACGATTATGTCATATGCTACTGCGATCCATGTGGATATGATGGCGGATCGTAGAGCGCCGCTACGATAGGCGGTAATCGCTTCATCTATCAAGCGGCGGGACTCACCATCTCGCACGGTGAGTGCAAGCACATCTATGTCTGTAATCCCGAGATTGCCGGACGTATTCATGATCATCCACAATGTTCAGATTCCACATTTTGTATGTGGTTGGACCTAGACCTTATGTATTGACCTGGTTATAAAAAGACCTCCTCCGTTCTCGGTATTCGGGGGTTATCTTTGGAATGTGGTAGTCCACCCAAAGACCTATCCCCATCGAGAAGGAGGAGGCTATGCGTAA
>MPMU01000146.1 GCA_002238665.1 Gammaproteobacteria bacterium bin55 | reverse complement strand
TCAATTGCTCCTTACTGTGTATACAGAAGATCATTTTTCTCTCTTGCCCTCAAATGCCAACATGACATCGACGTGGGAAGAAATGCAGGTTGTAGATCGCGTCCACGACGTTAAACAACCAAGTAATGAGACTGTTGAAAAAGTCGCCTAAATCTGTTCCTATGTCGACCAAAATAAGCTACCATGTAATGTCTACCGATTTGGATGAGTTCACAGTCAATGCTAAAACAAAACAACCGCTACGCGACTACCTTGTTGCCCGCATCGATCGATGAGTACGTACCAGCGAAGCACGTAGCTCGGTATGTTGTCGATATGGCTGAGGATCTGGATTTATCGGAGTTGGAAGCGCAATACTCCACTACCATGGGACGCAAGGGTTATCGGCCGGTGACGTTGTTGACGTTGTGGCTCTATGGGTATATGAAGGGAATCAACAGTTCCCGCAAGTTGGAGCAGGCGACGCGTGAGAACATGGTGTTCATGTATATTGCGGCGGGGCAACATCCTGACCACAGCACCTTGTCGCAGTTTCGAAAGCGCAATGGCGAAGCCTTTAAGAAGGCGGCCTCTGAATTTTTGCAGATGCTGGTGAATGTGGGTCTGGTTGACTTGAAAACACTGGCGATTGATGGCACGAAATTAAAAGCGAATGCAGCGCGGGAGAAGATGGTGACGGCTGCGACAGCACATCGGCGTATTCAAGTCATTGATAAGCATCTGCAGGACATGAGTGAACAAATGGACCGCGCTGAAGCCGAGGATAACCTCGGGGCGCCACTGGCTCTGGTATCGCCCGCCGTCGAGGCGGCGATCAAGAAGCGTAGAGCGGAGAAGAAGGAGCTACTGGAGTTGGTTGCTGAGCTTAAAGCCGAAGACGCCCGGCGGCTGGCTGAGGAACAGGCATCTTACGAAGAGAAAATGGCGGCACGACAGCGCTATCAGCAGGAGACGGGCAAGACGAAGCGAGGCCGTTCACCGCAACCACCAGGTGACCAACCGTCGCGAGTCGCGCATCGCCATATGACGGATGCAGAAGCGAAGTTGATGAAGAGTCGTGAGGGTATCGTGCCAGGCTACAACGCCCAAGCGGGCGTGGATATCGACACGCAATTGATTGTCACTGCGGACGTGACCACCGATGCCACGGATCACCAACAGGTTGAACCGGTGTTGGAGGCATTGTCAGAGCAGACTGCCACCCAAGCGGATTCTGAGCAGGCATCGGACCGCATCAATCTACTGGCCGATGCGGGTTACTACAGTGCGGCTAATGTGGCAGCCTGCGAGACCGCTAATGTCAATGCCTACATTGCCAAGCATCGTAACGGGACGGTGACCGAACCGAAGGTTAAGCAGTCAAAAGACGTCTCGAAGATGGTGAAGCGTATGACCACCGACGAGGGGAAGGCACTGTATCGTCGCCGCAAGAGTAGCGTTGAGACGACCTTTGGTTGCATCAAGGAAGCGATGGGATTTCGCGTGCCCAGGTTACGAGGGCTTTCGGGCGTTCAGACCGAGTGGCAGTTGGTCTGTCTGGCGTGGAATTTAAAACGTGCGTTCAATTTATGGGGGAGAGGTCTATGTTGATAGCGAGGAATTGCGAAAAAGGACCCCAGATGGGCGCTCTAGGGCCACTTTTGGCATCCAAATAACTCATTTTCAGCCGAAATCCGGCTCAAATCGTTTGAACTAAATCGAATCGACTGTGAAACTAGGTCTGTCCACAAAATATCGCCGAAAATGACAACTTATTCAACAGTCTCTAATAGGATTAATATGAGGTAGTACGCTACGTACCCGGCCAACAGAAAGTTCGTACCTGATCGCGCCAGAGAGGCAAACTATTGGTCCGATGTCTTGGGTTCGGCGAAGCTCAGTCAACAGACAAGATAGCAAGCGCTGACCGGTATTACACACAGTGCGTAGCTGATAATGCTCTGCCCTTCTCGCAGGTATATCCGTAGCACCGCACACAAATCGAATCTTTCGATGTGAATATCGCCAAGGTGCGTTGCTACATAGTGACCGAGCTAGTACAGTAGCACCGATGGATCTCCTATTAATTCCATAACCACTACATCCACTGTGATATCCGCTAACATCGCTCGGGCTAGTTCTTAAGCAGATTGGAAAGCGCTTTACGATCAATGGAGGTATTAACACTCAAGCACCTCTGATCGGATGTTGCTGAGAGAGTCGTTCCCTCAAGGATGTTGCAATCCTTGTAACACAGACAAAACGCCGTCCATAGGACGCATGTCGTCTTGCGGATTCCATATCACCCAACCCGATAGTTTTTGTCGGTCCTGGGATATATGCTTCGCTGTATCC
>MPMU01000145.1 GCA_002238665.1 Gammaproteobacteria bacterium bin55 | reverse complement strand
CGTTTTCTTGCCTACTTCGGCGCCGAAGCAGCTTTACTTGGCGGTGTTGCCATTCGGGGGTAACGAAGAGATACCTCGTCACTTAAAAATCGGACTTCCGGCTGATATTCGTAATGAACTGAGCTTAAGCCGCGACGTTAAGGTGATTGATTTCCAATCTTCAGTGGATGTTTTTGATGTAAAGAGAGATTTCAAAGGTGTCACAGAGGAACTTGGTGCAAGCCATTTCGTCGATGGGACGTTTTCAGCTACTCAAGATGATGGTTCTCTGGATGTGCAGATGCGACTTGTGAATATGACTCAGTCCGCATGGAAGGAAGTTTGGACTGTTGAAATTCGCGTACAACCAAACGAATGGGAGTCATTCCGCACGGAAATGGCGTCGACGATTCGCGAAGAGCTTTACGACCTAAATACGCTTAGGTCCTTTACCGTTGGTGAATATCCCGATGATTATCAGGTCTATCTGAAAGCACTGACTGCTTTTCATGATCGAAACGACACACTTGCGCTAGAACTTCTGAATCAAATTCCGGCAAATGCGCGTTCGGTATCGTCAAGTCAGCTACTTGCACAGCTGAATCAAAGAGGGGATGGGTACCTATACGACTCAAGAGAGATGTTTGAACCGACTGAAGCAGGACTACTGCTTGATGAACTATGGAGCGATTTAAGACAACACAAGAATCTGGAAACCTTCAAAGACGATTTGGAAGGGTTGGTATCGGACTTTCCCAATAGTGTGGCGTTATCCACACTAGCTGATCTCTACACCCATGCAGGTTGGTATCGGGAAGCAAAAGAGTTGCTGTTTCACTGGGCTTTGCTGCGTCCTCGCTCGCTAAATGTTGGTATTCGGTTAGCGAATGTTGATTACCTACGAGGAGACATCCCAGGAGCTTACAGGTCAATTGACATCGCTGAGAACAGGTCAGCGAATTCTGCTGAAGCAGAGCATTGGAAAGACTTACTAGCACTTAACACTGAGTCGAACAGCATCCTCAGTCATGAATTTGCGCACAACATGGGTTGTGACTACCGCTTAGAACAAGCGCTATATACCGGGGATTTACTCACTGCAACCGATCAATTGCAGTGTGCACAGAGAAAGTGGTTGTTACCCCCAGTATTCTGGCAGAAAACTGATGCTCGGTGGATTCAGTTTATCGCGACACCTGAATACCAACGGCGAATGAGTGACTTAGGTTTCTCTAGTTCCGATTTAGAGTCAACAGAACCGGTGGATGTCGCAATCTTGTTTCGACCTCGACGTGGAGGCGTAGTCTCAACTACAGATTCATCCTCAGACACACGAATGAGTGAGAATAAACCTCCTCAATTAGAAACTGAGTATTAAGGTCCCTTCTATCACTCCCACGGGTGGTACAGTTTTGTGAGACAAGCAAATTGATGTTCTTACATATTGAGGGTTGATCCACTTCACCACCTACTGGATCAGAAGGGTGATGTAAGAATCTCGAGTTGAGTACTGCGGAACTAACCCAATGTTGGGTAAGGTAATAGTTAGCGTTTTTTCTTCAGCTCTAAATATCGAAGTAAGACGTCTTCCATAGGTAGCCAATTCTTGTTTGGCTGGTAGATGGAGTACTTGTAGGACCTCGGATTCTTTAAACCCTCTAAATCCTCCAAGGTCGAGCGGCGTAGTTTATTGTTACCCCTGTCAAAGCCCACATAGAGGTACCCTTGTGCGAGAAGTTCTGGTGCGCGCTGAAGCAGGTCTTGAATCGTCTTGCAAGTTTCCCAATGTTGACTACGGGATACCGATTGCTCCTCCTCGCTACGTTTAACTGCACGCTTCAATTCCATCAAAACGCGTTTGAGATCTTGAGAGTTGGCTTCGCTTACTACCGGTTCTAATACATCTATAACCTTTTGCCAAGTCAGGTGTAATATGCATGATCCAAGGGTTGTGGTTTTTCTTAATTTGTGGTTCATGGTCAACGCTAAGTAGTGAAACGAATACCTTTTGTAACGGGTGTCTCGCAAGACGCTCTTGATTGCATCGCGCTGAGATGTTATTTGTTTGACAATATCTCCTTTGCTTGGATAGGTAAAGAACTTAGCTTCAATAACCAGCACGTTTTCCCCAATTCGAAGGACTAGGTCTGGTACACGTTGTTTTACCTTTGAATCGTTTGGCGATACGCGGATATCACGAATTGGATTCAGTTCCGCGACGATTTCGATGTCGTTTGAATCAACATCTGCCTCGTTGCACAAATCAAGGGATCCGAACAATGCTCGCATCCCCGCGTAGTCATTCCCTAGTAGCAAATGAGGTAGTAACATCGCCGAGAAATGGCGTTCGCTGCGGGCTGTGTTTGAAAGTG
>MPMU01000144.1 GCA_002238665.1 Gammaproteobacteria bacterium bin55 | reverse complement strand
AGCCTGTTCGGTGGTGACTTTTAGACCAATCGCTTCAAAGGAATAGTGGACTCCACCGTCTGTGAGATCTCGCACAGCTTCTACGGCATCTATTTCGGCAGCGTTCACCACATCCGTCGCACCAAATCTCGAGTTCGACGGTTTAAAATTGTAACTCATTGTTTTTCAAGGATAAAGGGATTTTGACTACACTACAAATCGCAGTGTAAGCGTTGGCGTTCAGGGGATGAAGGAGGGATTTAACTCGGTTGGTCTACTTCGTGTATATGCTCCTTTGGCATGTCGACTGACAGAGTGAAGATCTTATGTCGCGTTAGTGAGCGACGTTGCGGTGGGCTTGCCAAGCCGCCTCGGCCAAGTTCGCCGCCTGGAGCAAGAGGGGTTGCCTTATATGCTCAAGTTCGGCTTTCAGCCGCAGGGCTTTGTGCTTCAGACGTTCCAGTTCCTCGGCGTACTTCGCGGTACCGACGGTACAAATGATCCGCTGTCGGGGCTGGCATCGCTCGTTGCGGAAAGACTCGACGAGGGTGACGGTTTTGGAGTTTTGCCGGGTGCCTTTGGAGATGCGAACGAACATGGTGCAAGACCAGGGGATGTGGATGTCGACGGGGAAAGTATACTCCACCAAAATTACTACACGGGACGCACTACACTACGTGCTCACATTTAAGACGAACCCAGTCTGGGCGCGGGTTCCCGCGCCACAAACCGGTTCAAACCGTCGAAGTTAAGTTTAGAATAAAGATGACAGATTCAACTCGGCCAATCCAAGAGTTTCCGGTCTATAAGTCAATGAACGAGACTAACTTATTAACCCTCGAAGCACTTCAAGATCGATTAGGCAAAGAACGTAAGGGTTTTGTGCGCCGAGAGATTCTCAATACCAATCCTCCTTTAAAGGCAGGATTGGTTGACAGGAGTCTGGCCAGGCTCATCCAATCCGAAGATATTACTCGTGTAGGATGCGGTATTTACGCAATCGGCAACGCTAAGTTAGCCGAAGTTGTACCCGAGATCATGCCTGTGCTAGGTTTTGAGATTGAAAATCTTAAGGTCAAGGGTTACAGTCAATACTTAGGCGGCAACAGTTGGTATATCGATCGTCCTTCGGTGCGTTTTATTAGGCGCAATGGTGTGATGGCGAATTTCATTCACAATCACAAACCTATCCTAGGACAATGGAGAAGTACTATGACTACGGGCGAGATGCCTACTATGCAGGAAATCCAAGATCATTTCCATATTTACACCTATTGCCAGTCATTGGCTCGAGCAGAAAAAGACCTGCTCGTCATGCAAGCATTGGATGTATTTGAGACTTTTAAAGATTCGCGATGCACACTCGGTTTGAATGGTGGGACTGCGATGGCCTACTACTACCGTATTACTGATCGTTTTTCTGAAGGCATCGATACTCACATTCTTTTGAATGAGGCTGAAAACGCGTTACCAAAGGAACAACAGATTAATTTTCTCAAAGATGTTGGCCGAAAGTTTGTTGAGCATGTTCAACAACAGTTGCCTTTTCTTCGATTAACAAATAAAGGAAGGGTAAAAGCAAACGGTGAGATTCAAACATTTGTGTTTCACTACGATCCTACTTATGTAGATGAACGAGTCCAGCACGGCATCAAATTCGATGTTGGTCACCACAATGGAGCTCATAGCTTCTCTAAAGGTAGTCGGTATAGTGAAGTGGAACGAACCATATCCTTGGTGAATATCCTCGATTTGTCTGTAGGGAAAATTCACGGCTTAAAGTGGACTGTCGGTAAGCAACCGCGAGATCCAGAGCGTCTCCGTCACGTATACGATCTAGCGGCCGTTTATGCGCATACAGGACAATTGGGAACAAATGAAGAATGGTTAAAGTCATTGCGTCAAAGAAACATCACTACGATGCTCTTACAGGACATCGTGAACGAATTCCAAGATTCGTCGTGGGAAGTGCACTATCTCGACTACATCGATCGGATGGGCAAGTTTCCCGTTGGTGATCGGGTATTGCAGGCACATCCCACTTGGCGTGCCGTGCTACAAAGATTTACCAGATTCATGAGCGACAAAGCACAGTTGCTGAGTCAAGGTTAGTCACCACTCCACTCTACTGGATATTGATGACATTTGCGATCGCTTTTTAATGATCACAACGTATAGCCATTGTTTCCAAAAAACTACACAAGCAGACTTCGTCCTACAGAGTGTAGGTAGCCATGAGTACAGGGTTTATACTAATGATTGTAGCGGGTGTCGTATAACGGTTATTACCTCAGCTTCCCAAGCTGGAGACGAGGGTTCAACTCCCTTCACCCGCTCCAATTGGATTGAACAGCCTTAAGTCTCAATCCTCAGCTGCTAGTCGAACATGAT
>MPMU01000013.1 GCA_002238665.1 Gammaproteobacteria bacterium bin55 | reverse complement strand
TTTCCCGCACTGGATTTTCAAGAGTCCCTTGAGCCTTCGGTGTCACCGTTGTTGTTCGTCACCGAAGATGACCCTCCTGTGTTATTGATTCATGGCGATGAGGACAAGCTAGTTCCGATTAGTCACAGTTATCAACTACGAGATGCTATGGATGAGCTGGAACTCGAAGTGTCTCTGCATGTGATAGAAGGTGCTGCTCACGGCTTCCGTGGTGAGCATCAAGCCACGGCTCAGCAACTTACTGTGGCACATTTTGCAGAGCATCTATCGAGCAATGAGATGTCGGAACACTAGGTTCCATTGTCCACGCTAGAGTGAACTTGATGGTACCCTGAGATGAAAATTGTCCAGTGTGTAGTTTTATTCGTATTCTTGCTGAGTACCTCGAACGCGTTCTCGCAAGACTTACACATACAAGAAGATGTGGTCTACGGCCATAAGGCAGGTATGGCTCTGACCTACGATGCTCTTGTACCGCCCAATGCGAACGGAGCAGGAGTTCTCTTTATTGTGAGTGGCGGTTGGTATTCAAACTGGTTTCCACCAGTTCACATCGCAAGCATGTTCGGATACTTGCTTGATGAGGGATTTACCGTTTTCGCTGTGAGACATGGCAGCGCGCCATTGTTCAAAGTTCCTGACGCGGTTAATGATGTGACACGAGCGGTCAGGCACATTCGTCTACATTCAGAGAACTTTGGTGTTGACCCGGACCGGTTAGGTGCGATAGGATTCAGTGCCGGTGGGCATTTAAGCCTAATGCTTGGTCTGCACAGTGATCTTGGAGATGCAAACAGTCAAGATCCAGTTGAACAGATTTCCAGTCGTGTTGCAGCTGTGGTCGCGTTCTATCCTCTCACGGATTTAAGAGGATTAGCTGGTCCTAATGATCGAGTACCCGCCTTCGATTTTGAAGCATCTCTTGAGTCTTCGGTTTCTCCTGTGTTGTTCGTCACTGAAGATGACCCTCCTGTATTACTGGTTCATGGAGATCAAGACGAGCTCGTTCCCATCAGTCACAGCTATCAACTCAAAAAGGCTATGGATGAGTTAAGGCTCGAAGTTGCAATGCACGTAATGGAAGGCGCAGCACACGGATTTGAGGGACAGGATCATTTCACTGGACAAGAACTGTCTCTGGCCTACTTTTCAAAGCATCTTTTGAACGATTAAGTGACAGATCACAAGGTGCAATTCTTCATGCTAAAATGGATTTGCTTGTATCTCTAGGTTAAAAGACGACCTAGATTTTCGCAGGTAGCATCAGATAGGTAGCCAGCGGCTACCTTTCTTTTTTTATTCCAACTAATCAGAAGAGGAATCAATATGTCAGGCATCATGCCTACCTATAACAGATACCCCGTGACATTCGTAAGTGGAGAGGGAGCTTATCTCACTGCCGACGACGGCGAGCGCTATTTAGATGGTCTGTCAGGTATTGCAGTGTGTGTGCTGGGGCACTCTCATCCAAAAGTTGCCGCTGCATTAGCGAATCAGGCACAAACATTGATTCACACCTCTAACCTCTACGGAATTCCCAATCAGGAACAGCTCGCGAGTAAGTTGTGCGAATTGTCTGGCATGGACAATGTGTTCTTCTGTAATTCCGGCGCTGAGTCCAATGAAGCGGCAATCAAGCTAGCACGAAAATACGGCAACGACCAAGGGATAGCTGAACCGAAAGTTCTGGCTATGGAAGGCAGTTTTCACGGGCGCACGATGGCCACACTTTCAGCCACAGGACAGCCAAAAGTTCAAGCTGGATTTTCACCAGTGCTATCTGGGTTCGTCCATGTACCATACAACGACATTGCCGCGATCGAACAAGCATCACGCGATTATTCTGACATCGTTGCAATTCTCGTTGAACCGATCCTCGGAGAGGGTGGTCTTCGAATTCCTGAAGATGACTACCTACCTAGATTGAGAGCTATTTGTGATCAGAATAACTGGTTACTCATGCTTGATGAGGTTCAGACCGGAAACGGCCGAACCGGTCGTCTATTCGCATATCAGCACACAGATATTCTTCCTGACGTAGTAACTACTGCAAAAGGTTTAGCCAATGGCGTCCCAATCGGCGCTTGCCTAGCACGGGGCCATGCTGCAGAAATCTTGGTTGCCGGAACCCATGCATCAACCTTTGGCGGTAATCCACTAGCCTGTGCAGCGGCCAATGCCACCATCGCGGAACTAGAGAACGGAGTAATCGCTCAAGCAGAACAAACAGGCAAACGAATGGTCGCCGCCTTCAAAGATGCACTAGGCGATCTAAATATCGTTAAGGACATTCGCGGCAAAGGGATGATGGTTGCGGTCGAGCTAAATGAACCTTGTACGGAGTTAGTCATGGAGGCGATGGACAAGCGATTGCTCCTTAACGTCACCGCTGACTCGGTCATTCGTCTACTACCTCCCCTGAACATCTCCGATGAAGAAGCAGATACCATGGTGAACGTGGTGTGCGAGCTCGTACAGAGCAGATGAAAACCGTGCAACATTTTCTCCGTCTTAGCGACTTTTCTGAAGCGCAGTTACTGGAGATCATTGATCGAGCCATAGAACTCAAAACCAAGCCTTTTGAGCCGTCTCCGTACTGTCAGGGATTCACCCTGGGAATGATCTTTGAGCTCAGCTCTACACGTACAAGAGTTGCCTTTGAAACCGGATTTGCACAACTCGGCGGAAATACGCTATTTCTGAACGCCAATGACCTTCAATTAGGTCGAGGCGAACCTATCTCCGATACCGCGCGCGTGATCTCCAGCATGATCGACTTAGTCATGATCAGGTCGCTTTCTCAACAGAAAATCGATCAATTCGCGCAGTACTCCTCCGTACCCGTGATTAATGGCATGAGCTCTGAATTGCACCCGTGTCAATTACTCGCCGATATTCAAACCTACGCCGAAGAACGAGGGTCTATCCGAGGCAAAACGGTCGCATTCATTGGGGACGGTTACAACATGTGCAATTCCTACATTGAAGCCGCAGGTGTGTTCGACTTCCACTTGCGAGTGTGTACGCCTGAAAGCCATCGACCGGATCAGTGCTTTTTATCATTAGCGAAGAACGTTGAGTTAGTTGAATCGCCGCAAGTAGCGGTGCGAAACGCTCACTTGGTTGTCACGGACGTTTGGAGTTCAATGGGACATGAAGAAGAAGACCGACTCGCGGCATTTGAAGGCTTGCAGGTCGACGAAAAGCTATTAGATCAAGCTGATTCCGATGTCATTTTCCTACATTGTCTCCCAGCGCATCGTGGTGAAGAGGTCAACAATACTGTGCTCGACGATCCTCGCTCCTACGTCTGGCAAGAAGCAGAGAATCGATTACATTCTCAGAAAGCTTTAATGGAATTCTTATTGCGAGAGCATCAAACCCATTAAGTCAGTTCCGTACCAACGCAACCATCTGACGGTAAGTTGGCGTGGGTCCCTCCCTAAGGATTGCCTTCTCATAGATCTTAACCGACAGGATATTTATTAGATAGGTCGTGGCCACGGCAATTCCAAAAGCCAACAACTCCACCAAAAAGTGAGGAGGAGCTGCTGCACGCATCATGAGTGTAAATGGCGTGTAGATCGGAATGAAGGTGAGCACTTGAGCCAATAGCGAGTCCGTATCGTTTGCAATGAACATCATGACGATCAGAGGCACTACCATGACCAATGAGACGGGCGTAATCATGGTCTGTGCGGCCTTCAGCGACGAGGCCGTCGCTCCGATACCTGACATCAGAGCCGCAAGCAAGCAAAAACCCAGCAAGGTATAGGCGATGAACTTGACGAAATAAATCGGCTTAACTACTTCGAGAAAGACATCTCCTGAGATAGGCAAGGAGGTAATTCCAATCAAGAGCGACAATGCCAGAACAACAATTAACACCCAAACACCCAGCATCGTCAAAATACTTGCCCCGGCGGCGATGATCTTGCCATACATCAGTTCTGCTGCTGTCAGTGTGCTAAGTAACACTTCAATGACCTTCGAGTTTTTCTCTTCAACAGTCGAATTGATAAGCGTTGATGCACCCACAAACACAATGAACCACATCACATAAACAAAAACGATTGGTACGTAAGGCGTGATGCGGTCTCTGGTCGTCACTTGTCGAATCTCACCACTACCTACTGCTTTTTCCGCACCAAATCTCACTGGCGTTTGAAGCCATTGATAATCTTCAGAGGTAAGTCCGAGCACTTCAACTCTTCGTTTTTTCACGACAGCGTCGAGATGCCGTTCATAGAAAGACTGCAGAGCACCTTCGCTTTGTCCAGCTCGTAAAGCGACAAATCGCAAACCTTCATTGGAATCCGCTACGTTTTCTGGAATCACGAAATAACCGTCTAGCCTGCCGTCTTCCAGCATCTCCTGATAGTCACTGGTAGCGATATCCACAGACACGTCTTCTTTGTAATCGTTTGCCGGATAATTCTGCAGGATGGAAGCTGAGAGGTCGGTATCAGTTGTCCACCACGCCACAAAATCATCCGCTAACTTCTGAGTCTTCGGATTCAAATTGCCTTGGTCCTGTTCACTGACGAATTCACGGCCCTGGAGCTGCTGTATTTCGTTGACGACGAGGAAGCTAGCAACAGAATTAAACTGTAGTAGTTCCTCTTCCTGTAGTTCAGTAATTGCTACTCGCAATTCTTCAGGAATTTCTGACTGTGGATTAGCCGATTGCCGAACCATCTCTACAAATTGAGATATGTCAGTTCGGACGATGCGTTCCCTGACAGCTTCTTCCGCCCAACCGCTCGAGTCGAGAATCTTGTAGCTCTTTATCTCTGAAGTTGTCGACAGAAGTGCTACAACGACAACTGCAACGACGATTAGTATCGGTGCCAGTAGTACCGAAATCCAGAAAAATTTAGTCTTAACGGTGTCCAGGTATTCGCGTTGCGTGAGTACCCAGAGATTATGGAACGAAGAACTCAATTAACGCCGTCCTTCTGCTCTTGGCTGGATGAGTCGTGAGCCACGGCATGGATGAAAACATCGTGCAGTGAAACCTGCCCAAAATCAAATTGCTTAAGTTCGACATGATCGAGTAAATCCCGCAGGATCTGCTGCCGGTCTACACCTTGGTCGATATCCAGTTGTGCACTCGAACCGTTCTTGGTGACACCCGTAATCCCTGGAATCTGATTAAGTGCATCCGCGTCGCCTTCAAACTCAATGGATAGGCAGTTCCCGCGACTCGCACGAACTTCGTCCAGAGTACCGTTGAGCAGAACTCGTCCTTTGTTGATCATGACTACTGAATCACAAATCTGTTCCGCGTGCTCCATGATGTGAGTCGAGAACAGGACAGTCCGCTCAGGACTTCTGAATTCAAGAATTGCATCCTTGACCAATTCCATATTCACTGGGTCCAAGCCACTAAAAGGCTCATCAAGAATTAAAAGAGCCGGTTCATGAAGCATGGCGCAGATCATCTGTATTTTCTGCGCCATACCCTTCGACATCGCAGAACATGCCTTATTTCTCGTGTCGGCAATCTCAAAGCGTTCCAACATCTGTTCGGCTTTTCGCACAGCTTCTTTCTTTGATATGTGATGCAATCTGGCATTGAAAACGATGTAGTCAATCACTTTGAGTCGTTGAATCAACCCGTTCGTTTCCGGCACATAACCTATGTGAGGGATGACCTCTGCTGGAGTGCGTTGACCGAAAAGATTCACCTCGCCCTGCGTGGGGGGAGAAATTCCGACGATCATTCGAATCGTGGTGGTCTTCCCCGAGCCATTGGGACCTATTAACCCTAGGATCGTGCCTTTGGGTATGTCTAGATTGAGCTGGTTGACTGCTACTGTTGACCCAAAAAACTTACTAGCTTGGGTAATGGATACCGCGCTCTCGAACTCTCTGGGTTGACTTTGCACGGATACTTAGAGGGTATTGTTGAGGGCTAGTTCTGTAATTTCTGTATTACCTGCTCAAGGTATTTACCTAGCTCTTGCTGTTCGTTTGCAAAAGCCCAACCGGCTGCGGTACCTTCAAATTGAGTATCTCTGATTGTCGGATCCGCGCCTTTTTCCAGTAGCAAATCTACTAATTCACGATCACCAATAAATGCGGCTTGATGGATAGCGGTTAAGCCGGGCCCTACTTTTACGTTGACATCTAGGTCGGAATTTAGCAAGTTTAAAGCGAGTGATTTCTGACCCATGGAGATCGCTTGAATTAGCGCTACTGATCGGTCTTTTTTGTTGGAATCACTCTCGGCTAAATATCTAGCAACATCACCTTCCTGGTCGGCGTCGTAGAGCTGAACCAGGAACTCTGTTCCTTTGTCTACTGATGCCCCACCCTTTGCTAACGCATGTACCATCGGTAGTTGTAACTCACTGGGTGGCACACCACTTGATGTCAAAAGACCGATTGTGTTTTCACCAGGTCCACCGCGATAGGTGAAGCATGTACTTTCTGGGTCACACCCTTGCTCAATCAGGAAATTAATGACTTCGACAATGTTTTCTGGTGTTTTTTGTCTTTCACCCTCGAAGCCATTCACTCCTACGTAATTTATCAAGGTGCATCGGTGTGGCCGCGAAGACCGCAGTTGAGATAGTCTTGGATGTGATTTAAATAAATCGCGCAGCTCTTCTAAGTCTCCTTCCGCTATGGCAGTAGCTGCTGCTTCAAACGCTTCCATCTCCGAGAAAGTTGCTCTCCTCACGCCTTTTGACATTGGCATTGTCTGATAACACTTTGCCGCCATTAACGACTCTACAATGGTGGGCGAACCTAGCGTGAGGTGCATCTCGCACAAAGAAAGAGGTGTCTCTCCTTCAAAATTCGTGATCGCAATATCCCGATCTCCTACCTTCTCCATTATCGTCTCAACAAGCTCAGATTCACCTTCGGCTACCGCAAGGTGTAGCGCTGTTTGACCGGCGTAATTAACGGCCAATGGGTCTAGACCAGCTTGCACGAGTTCTTGAGCTAGTTGGAAGTCTCCTCTAAGAATCGCCTCATGCACCCAAAGGTGGTCCTCTAAACGCAGGTCTAGGTTTTCAAAACTGATGGATTGTTCTTCTTGATCCATCGATCGTGCGATATTTCCGATCCAATTGTCCTCCGCACGAATGGAAGCTGTGCTGGCACCACGTTGTTGCAGTAAATCGACTACCTTGGTTGCTCCCATTGCTGTAGCAACTCCGATCGGAGTTCGACCGATACAATCCTCAAAGTCCAGCTTGGCACCTTTGTCGATCAACAGATTCAAATCAGAGTCTGGTGCAGAAATTAAGATAGCCTCATGTAAGGCATTCCCCTTATAGCCGCGTATTGTCTGATTCCAATTAGGATTTGCTTCGTGTTCCAAGAGCCACCGCACCATTAATAATCGGTACAGCGAGATCGCATGAGTGAGTGCGTGGCACAAATGCCAAAGTGGCGGCTCATGCTCAGTTAATACCTTCAGACAAGGCAAATCATCCTGCTCGACTGCAGCCCACATGGCCGAGCCTTCGTACAACGACGGTCCATCATCAATATTTGCTCCGTTTTTGAGCAAAATGCGCGCTAATTCAGGACTTTTTTGACATTCAATGGACATACCTAAAAGCGTTCTATATCCACGAATTGAGTCCGTTTCATACATGCCAGAATTCGGACTTGCACCTAAGTTAAGCAATTTTCTAGTTATCTGCAATCGTACTTCGCGCATCTTCGGATTTTGACTGTCGTACTTGCTATTCAACAAGTAACAAAGCGGCGCCAGATCAAGAGGCGTGATTACAGTGTCAACTTTTGCAGACTCAAGGTGATTTAACGCTTCCTGTCTACCTAATACCAAAGCAACCGCGACGGAAGTTTCTGCAAGACTCGGATGTGCAGCCAGCAGTCTATCGACAGTTTCGTCTCGACCTGCGAACGCGGCGAACACGATCAAGCGCTCTGCTTGTGCTTCTGGTAGCGCGTCAGAGTCAAAAAATTCGCTCAAAATATCGTCATTTTCAAAACCCAGTTGTGCTGCCACGACATCTGCAAGAAAACTCCCACGGGATCCTTTAGATTCTGGCTTGCCAGCACGCAGAATGATTGCCAACTTGGACGATTCCTCTAACTTGCTTTGTAGTATCAATATCCTTTCAAAGACCTCTACTTTTGTTAGCTTCGCTAGACATATTTCCTTTAAAAACAATTCTTTATTTTTAGCCATCTCTGATCCTTGCCATTGGACTATATAACTATACAGTATATATCTTACGATGAACCACCCGATCTCCATAGGAAAATTTCCTAGTGTTTTGGTGGTAATTTCCCCTTGTTAGAGTTAAACTAATCAGAAGAAATACAGAAGTAAATCCAAGGAGAACACGTCTGATTTCGGGCGAAATATTTGCAATTTTGCTCAAATCAGACCACAGAGCCAACGCATGATGCAAGCCGCAACAATAGAGACAGAATCCACACCAGAACACAACAATACCGTCCCGAAAGATGGCGAAATCTATGTAGTGATCAACCGTGATTTGAAGGCTAATGCATTCGACGGCGACAGAATCACGACAGCTATTTCAAAGGCTTGGCTAGCCCATAATGGCAAAGACCCGTCTGTTACCGCAGTGGCAGAGCTAAAACCGGTCGAAAAACGAAAAATAGCGCGCGTCAAAGAAGCCGTAGTCCAGAGTCTTCAAAATCGTTACCCTTCAGGTGGCGTACTGTACATTGAAGACATTCAGAATGAAGTCGTCAAACAGCTGGTTAGCCTAAATCATCTATACATTGCAAAGACTTATTCAGACTATCGAGATAAGCGCAATCAAGAACGAGCCGAAGAGCGCTTGATTTCTGGATCCAAATTTCCAGAGATAAGGATCGAAACACCAACAGGAATGCTGGCGGTCGATTGGGATGCCGTCGAGCTTGAAATCCAAGAAGCATGTGACAATCTCGCTGACGTAAGCGCTAAGCAAGTATTGACAAGATTCAGCCAGTCAGTTCACGACGAAATGCCGCAGGAGAGCTTTTTCAAAGCTCTGGTGAATAGCGCTTCCGCTTATATTGATACAGAACCGAACTATCAGTATGTCAGTGGACGTCTTTTACTTGCCAGAATCCGCCGAGAAGTGGCCGAAAAACTACAGGTCCAAGTTCTCGGTCAATCCGTCACTATCAGTACTCAAGCAACGCTCGAAAGTAGCTATGACGCGTTCTTAAAAACAGCCATCCATCACGGCATTGAAGTAGGTCAACTGAATCCAGAACTAGCCAGTTTTGACCTGGATTACTTGGGACGATGCTTGCGTCACGAGCTGGATTTCAAATTTGATCTACCCGGTATGAAGACGATCTACGATCGCTATTTACTCCGGCACGATGGCACGATTTACGAATTGCCACAAGTCTTCTTCATGCGGGTTGCAATGGGGCTCGCCCTCAATGAGGAACATCGAGAAGAGGCGGCTTCGCAGTTCTATGCGCTTCTTGCAAATTTCGACTTCATGTCTTCCACGCCAACTCTGTTCAACTCTGGAACCGTAAGGTCCCAACTTTCGTCTTGCTACTTGAGCACCGTGACCGACGATCTAGAGTCGATCATGGAAGCGATTAAGACTAATGCACTACTGGCAAAGTGGGCAGGTGGCTTAGGTAATGACTGGACTCCTATTCGCTCAAATAATGCGTACATTAGAGGGACGAATGGTGTCTCGAAAGGAGTTGTGCCGTTCTTAAAAATGGTTGACTCTGGCGCGATTGCAGTCAATCAGGGAGGCAAACGAAAAGGTGCAGTATGTGTGTACCTAGAGAACTGGCATCTCGACTTTGAGGCATTTCTCGAATTGCGTAAATCCACCGGAGACGACCGACTTCGAACGCACGACATTGATACTGCGGCCTGGATACCTGATCTGTTTATGAAACGGGTCTCTGAACAAAAGCACTGGACCCTATTCAATCCCGGAGATGTCCCTGATTTACACGATCTCTATGGCAAAGATTTTGAGCGTCGCTACGAGGAATACGAGCGCCAGACGGAAACCGGTGAACTGAAGCTCTTCAAGCGTGTAGCGGCCACCAAGCTTTGGCAAAGCATGCTCACAGCACTGCTAGAAACCGGGCATCCATGGATTACGTTTAAAGATCCTGCAAATATTCGCTCACCGCAACGACATGTAGGTGTTGTACACTCTTCTAATCTGTGCACCGAAATCACCCTTAACACCGCCACCGATGAAATTGCTGTATGCAACCTAGGTTCAGTGAATTTAGCCGCCCACATCGACGAGAACGGCTATCTAGATGATGCCAAGCTAAAAGCTACGGTGCAGTTGGCTATCCGCATGCTAGACAACGTGATTGACATCAATTACTATGCGGTACAAGAAGCAGAAAACTCAAACTTCAAGCACCGACCAATCGGTCTTGGCTTGATGGGTTTCCACGATGCACTACTACGCAAGCGAATCCCATACAGCTCTATGCAAGCAGTAGAGTTTGCAGACGAAATCACGGAAAAGATTTCTTACTACGCCATTGAAGCCTCTACTGACCTAGCAACCGAACGCGGCGCGTACCAGTCCTTCCAAGGCTCATTGTGGTCAAAAGGCATACTCCCTATTGATTCGCTACATTTGCTGGCAGAAGAGCGTCGCGATGAGACCAGTCCCTACTTGGACATAGATACAACAGAACGTCTAGATTGGGAAACACTAAGACAGAAAGTAACTTCGCAAGGAATGCGAAACTCCAACGTCATGGCAATCGCGCCAACAGCGACAATCGGTTTAATCTGCGGTGTGACATCTTCAATTGAACCCATTTTCTCGAACTTTTTTGCCAAGGAGAACCTATCAGGCAATTTCATCTTCCTGAACCACTATCTAGTCAAAGATCTCAAGAATCTAGACATGTGGAACGAGCAGGTCGCCTCAATCATCAAGCGAAATCGAGGTGAACTACACGATATCGAGGGTATCCCCGAGGACATTAAATTACTCTATCAAGGAGCTTGGGAAATCGAACCTATGTGGCTCGTAGAGGCAGGAGCGCGAAGACAGAAATGGATCGACCAGAGCCAGTCTCTGAATATATACATCCAGCCACCTAAGAAAGGTAAAGTGCACGGAAAAGTACTCGATCAGACCTATGGAATCGCTTGGGAGCGTGGGCTGAAAACAACCTACTATTTGCGAACTCGAGCAGCGTCCGACGTGGAGCGAATTGAGATTGAGGACGGTGAATTGAATTCCGTTATTCCGAATGCTCAACAAGCAAGTTCACCCAATGGTACGAGTCAGCTGAACGGTCATTCGATGACCCATTTGAATGGCGAATCGGTTGCGAGTCTACCCACTGCGGAAACGCAAGACGACACAATCTGCCTTATGGATGACCCAACATGCGAGTCTTGCCAATAAGTAACGAGATGTAGTCCTTCCGCGAAAGTACCGCACCACTTAGGCATAAGGTGCTCAGTTCACTTATGGGAAGTTCTCCCAAAAAATAGATCAAATCGCCTCAATTCTTCTGTGCGCCCCTAGTTCACAATCAAAAGTTGGACACTTGAGTAAGTCGCTTTCGACTTAGAGTAATAGTCTCTCATAACTTACGGCTGTTCTAGGTTTGTAAGTCCAATCTCTTCCTTTGAGAACTTATTCCAATTTCGCTTTCCTAGCCTTCCGTGGTCCTTAATCCAATTCATGTAGAAAAACTGCACTAAGATTTGAAACTTTGCAATCACAGTTTTTGGCTACGTTCAGTATTTGGTCACGGCTAGAAAACTAGCGAAATTCGCGCAAAACCAGAAAGGAGGCAAGCGAGTGAGGAGTTGGTCGGCACCACAAGAGACTGTATCACAGAAAGTATCTTCAACGCGAGAAGTTCGGAATAACCAACCCACCATAAATCCTCCGCCGGCGACTCGTAAAAGCCAACCTTCGCTAGAACCTATTCGCGGCAATCAAGCGCCACTTATTGACAATGAGTTGCTTAGTAAACGTCCCGAACCCGTAGCAAAACCACTTCCTCAACCTACGTTAGGCAGAATCAGACTGGATGATAAACACATCATCAATTGTCGAGCGGATGTCAATCAGCTAGAGCCGATCAAATATCACTGGGCGTGGGATAAGTACATGAACTCGCGCAGTAATTTCTGGATGCCTAATGAAATCGACATGAGCGATGACAAAGCTCTCTGGAATCGGAAGAATGGGCTCACCAAGAACGAACGTTTGATCGTTGAACGTAGTTTGGGTTTCTTCTCCACCGCAGATTCGCTGGTTGGAAATAATCTGGTTTTCAGTGTTTATGACAGGATCACCAATCCAGAGTGCCGCTTGTATCTGATTCGCCAAATCGATGAAGAAATGTTACACACTCACGCCTATCAGTTCTGTATCGAGTCTCTGGGGTTAAACCGCGAAGAGACCTTCAACATGTACCATGAGATTCCGAGCATTCAAGCGAAAGCTCAGTGGGCGGAACGATACACTTCGTCGCTTCAGACCAACAACGACCGAGACGGCGATTACACTGAGGAAGATGATCGCACCTTACTTCGCAACCTCATTGCGTTCTACTGCGTCATGGAAGGCATGTTCTTCTATTGTGGATTCGCTCAAGTATTGGGGCTGATGAAAGATGACAAGATGACAGGTCTTGGTAAGCAATTCCTGTATATCCTCCGAGACGAATCAGCACATGTGAGTTTTGGGATTGATGTCATTAACCAGATCAAGAATGAAAATCCCCACCTTTGGAACGACGAAATGCGTGCTGAGGCTACCAACATGATCGTTGAGGGTACAGGTTTAGAGATTCAGTTTGCGAAAGAAACCATGCCGGAAGGTGTAGTGAATATCAATGCTGTTCAGATGGAGCGTTATCTCAAATTCATCGCCAATCGTCGACTTCAACAAATTGATTTGCCGAAGTATTACGACGTAAACGAGAATCCGTTCCCTTGGTTGAGTGGGATGCTCGACACAGTAACCGAGACGAATTTCTTTGAAAAACGTGTGACTGATTACCAAGTTGGTGGTGCCGTCGACTGGTCGTAAGACAACGATCAACTACCACGCAGTTTCAGACTAGGTTCTTCCAGATCCTCGTATAGCTCCGTCGGTTAACAATCTCCACAGTTAACCTGTCTCAGGAAGCAACTACCTTCAGTTCAGCAAGTACTGACAACAATGTTTCCGTGAACTCCAGCGGCTGATCTAGGAACACATGGTGCTCCGCATCTTCGATTCTGCGAACCGACACTACGTTGGGTAGTAACGACATCGTATATTCCAAGGTCTCTTTAGTGAAAGAAAGACTGTCAGCACCATAGATGATCGATACGGGTAGATTAAGAGACCTGAAATCATCTGGATCAGATTCGACATCGGTCAAAGACGAAGCAAGATCCTCGTCGTATTTCCACGCGAAACCTCCGTCCACGGGCATTAGTGAGTTTTTGGCAATATAGTCCAACAGATACTGGTTCGTACAAGGTTGCGGTGGATAGAGGCGAAAACGGGACTCTGCTGCTTCTCGGGACGGATAAGTCTTCGCTCGACCGCCACCCAATGGCGGGTAGTCAGGAATCTCCTCGTCTGGGCTGTGAATACCTGAATCAACGAGCACAAGAGCCTTAAATCTGTCTGGATATAGAGCACATGCTTTAACGGCCATCCTACCACCGAAACTATGCGCAACTAAGATGACATCTTTACTCAAATTTGCATCGTCACAGACAGCTTTTATCTCACTCGCGTACGTGAACGAGTCGTACTCCCATCGATAGTCCGAGTCACCCATGCCAGTGAGATCCATGGCAACGGGCCGATACTGGTTAAGAAAGCTTGGTGCGATGAAATCCCACCAACCCGAGTGGCCATACATGCCATGAAGAAACAGTAGAGGATCGCCTGTAGTTGCTCCCCATTCTCGGTAATTAACGTCACACTCATCGAATTCAACCTGATGCCGTGTCGACTTGTGACCAATTGCTTCCCAAAACCAATCGGGAATGTTTTCTTGCTGATTTGCATCCCAACGTGCCATATGACGATACCTGAATTGGATACTGCAAATCTTAAGAGTAATTACGTGTGGAGGAGAACCTGCAACAAAATCAATCGGAATATCACTAAGAGGTTATTCCAAAAAAGAATTGCCGGACAATTCTCGTAAAGTGTGAGCACGCCGTAGTTGCAACTCACTATCTGCTTTATGATTAAATCCCATTTACATCGCCTATAGAAGACACAATTGAGTAGTTGCAGTTCAACTACTTCGCCTCTGCATGACAGTATCCAACTTGCTTTCAATTTTTTCCAGCAAACCTCGTCTGGACCACCCCAATGCGAAGAAACGCCTCGAAGCTCTAGAAGCACTAGATTCGAGTAAACAGGATGAATTTCTTCGTGTTGTCAGAGAAGACTCTGATCTCACCGTTCGACTCACTGCATTGGAAAAGATCTCCGACCCCAATAAGCTGGTGGAATTCCTTGGAGATAACCATCTGTCCGATTCAATCGTCGAAAAACTCCTGCCCTCAATGAAGCCTGGGGATGAGTTGCTTAAGAACGAGCAATTGGCTATTGCGTTCATATCCGCGAAAGATGATCCAGATACTCTGACTGAGCTACTTGAACATATTGAGCTTTCCGATCATGTAGTGTCCTCAATTCTGAGCAAATCAGATACGGAACTGAAAGATAAGCTAATCTCAAACTTGAAGTCTGAAGCTGCACTGAGCAAATTCGAGACTGTTGCAAGAGAGAGCGACCGACAAACGTTTAAAAAGATTAGAGAGCGTGTTGTTGCAATAAAAGAGATTCAATCAGAGCTCGAGGAAAAACTCAAACATCTTGATGAATTGCGAGTAGCGGCAGCCAAGCTAGATGAAACAGAGGCGCGGTACAACTCTTTGCGCGATGCACACGAGCGGCGATGGTCAGCCGCCGTTGGTGAAGTAGCTCAGCTCAATGAACGTCTAGTAAGTTTTGGAAACACGGCAATAGATGTCGAACTGGAACGCGCAAACTTTCCCGAGCGTAAATCAGTGGAGGATCGACCAAAGACCGCCGCTCCTGACTTCAATCGAATCTTGAATGTATTTGAATCATCAGCTAAAGATTTACAGGCAATCGAACAGGCAGAATCAGACTGGTTAGACGGCTTGAAAATCGAGCGTCCAGACCGCGAACTTTCGGATCGATTCGACTCGCTAGTCCAAGTTGCTAGAAGCACAATCTTTCAGAACGAAGAAGCGGAAAGATTAGAAAGTCGTATGCAATCACTCTCTAGACCATTCAAATTCAATGAGCCTAAGAACCGTGACGATTGGAATAATCTACGCAACGTAAAACGCAATGCAACAAAGCGACGTCAGGCCATTGAGGACTTTGAACAAGAACTCATCGATGCGCAGATAGATGCTACGGTTCGAGAGACATGGTTAGGTGAATTAGCATCCGTAAAACAGGAATGTGCGAACGCATTCCAAAAATGCCAGGACTTGGAGCAAAAAACTGAGGAAATCCTGGAATCTCAACTCCAAAGATTGCAGAAGCTAACGGAAGAAGGGGTACTCAGTAAGGCCATACCGGTGGAACGGGAAGTACGAAATCTCATCCGTCGATTACCTAGCAATACAGCCGAGCAATTCAAAGCTAGACTCGCACCTCATTCGGCGCAAATCGTTGAATACCTGAAGTGGCGAAGCTTCGCGGTGTTACCCAAGAGAGTAGAACTGTGCGAAGCCATCCAGAAGCTCGCTCAAACTCCGCTCGAACCCCAAAAGCAAGCGGCCGAGGTCAAGGCGTTGAGAGTCCAGTGGAATGAACTGGGTCCTGTTGCCAATGCCGAAGAAGCCACCTTACAGGAGCAATACAACGCGCATGCAGAGGAGGCATACAAGGTTTGTAAGAAATGGTACGACGAACTGGATGCTCTGAAAAAGACGAACCTGATTGAGCGCACCAAAGTTTGCGACGAACTTGAACGGTACGTTGAAGGCAACAACTGGGAGAATCCTGACTGGAAAGCTGTATCCAAGACGCTACGGACCGCCAAGGAAGCGTATCGTACTATCACTCCGGTGGATCGGACTGGTATTCGCACATTGGATAAGCGATTCAGAGCATTGACCTCACGCATCCATAAACGGATAAACAATCAGTTCAAAGAAAACGCGAAAGCGAAGCAAGAGCTGATCGATGAAGTCAAGGCGGTCTATGACAACAATGAGCTAGACCAACACGAGATGCTTGACCAAGTAAAGCAGATTCAAGCAAAGTGGAAAACTGTCGGACCAGCCAACAAGAAAGAGCAATCGCTGTGGGACGAATTTAGGGGCATGTGTGATCTTGCTTATGAGGCTATGAATCGTGCTCGCAACGAAAGGCGAGAGTCTATAGACGAAAACATCAAGAAAGCCAACGACTTGGTCGACCAATTAGCGAGATTCGTCAGAGAAACCGACGCCTCAGAACGCCAGGTTCTTAACACCGCGTTTTCAAACTGTAATGCGGGACTTAAAGATCTATTCTTACCTAAACGCATCAGGCAAGGCATTGAGCGAAAAGTCAGCGACATACGGGGCGTGGTAAAGCAGTCGGTCGAGAAAGCCCAGGAACAGAGCAAAAACAGTCGATTGCTCGAACTCTTGGACCTAGACGCTCAATTAGCCGGTTGTGAGTCCAATGAGGAAGACATACCGGATGAGTGGTTCGAGACCGTGGGCGCTGATTCTGTGCTCTTTGAGACCCGTTTACCAGATACTGCCGAAGAGCCTCTGAACGATTTGGTGTTGCGCGCTGAAATGAGTGCGAAGATTGTTGCAAAAAACGAAGAGGACAATCAACGAAGATTAGTGTTACGTGTCGAGTACCTGAAGGAAAATATCGGCAGAGGCACCGAAGCTAGAGAGGATACCGCAGAACGTTTGATTAAAGAGTGGGTTGGCATTGCACACGGTGAACAATCTCTACGAGCCAGATTTCGTCAAGCTATTGACGTTCTGCTCAGCAACGCTTGAATTAGCAAACTAGATTCGAGTATCTATTTTGTCGATATTGTGGTCGGTGTTCAGATCGACCACGATGTCCGCTGTTCGGGTTGTGTCTTCGAGCATCCATAGCGTAATGCGCTCGTAATACTGAACAAATCGGTCCACCTGCTCAGCTGTCATTCGTTGTTCGGGTAGTCGATCTCTTTCCTGCTCTAAACGCCAGGCTTTTACAGAATCTAAGCTCGGTACCTTTAGGAATGCCAAACAGTCCATAGTCTCATTTAGCTTTTGATAGTGCTCAACCAGCGCTAGCCGAATATGGCTTCGCCACGCGCAATCAGCATCCTCCAGTCGCTCCAGACTATTTACTGGCTCTGCTAGCTGTTCAGCAGGGAACGGCGTAGCCCCAATGCACCAACCTTCGATGACAATCCGATCAACGCCACCTTCAACGACCACACTCCCCTCTCGATCATCTGTTCCCTTGTTAAAAATCGGGACTCGAAATGTCTTGCCATCAGACAGAGACGTCAGCGCATTGATTAGTAGCTGAATGTCATGGGTTCCGGGTGGTCCACGGGTCTCAAGTAATGGATGTACAGTCTTGGCTAACTGATTGCGCGTTTCCTTTGTGTGATAAAAGTCATCGAGACCAAGAATTTGGATGTGCTCACCGTAGTACGCGCCGGATTCAACAATGAGACGTGACAACGTCGTCTTTCCCGCTCCTTGGCCTCCTCCCAAGCCTATCGTTTTGAGACCACGTGTTCGCCAAATGTGAACTAAGTAAGCTGCTAACTCTCGATAGTCTTGTGGACTATCTGGATTCAGGTGATCAATGCACTGTTGAATTTCGGCAGACCGATCGCGGGGTTCCAGTAAATCAAGAAATGGCAAGTCGTCTTTCCTTAGATTTGCCTAAATGACACCATTAAGATTATTCCACCAACATCCAACCCAAAAAGTGCAATGAGCGAATTGATACGACCTTTCAAACTAGAAATACCCGATAGTGAACTTGAATTTCTAAAACAGCGCTTGCTTACGCGACGCATCCCAGAAAAAGAAACCGTGGCAGATTGGACGCAAGGGATTCCAGCTAATTACGTTCAAGAGCTCGGTGAATATTGGTGTAACACGTACGACTGGCGCGCGCGTGAAGCCAAGATCAACCGTCTCCCGCAGTACCTGACGGAAATCGAAGGTCTAGACATTCACTTCCTTCACATCGAATCGAAGGTAAAAAGCGCTAGACCTTTGGTATTGACCCATGGTTGGCCAGGTTCCATAGTTGAATTTCTTTCGGTTATTGAGCCGCTTACAGACCCAAGCTCTCATGGAGGCTCAGAAAAAGACGCATTTCATCTAGTCATTCCTTCTCTTCCGGGATTCGGATTTTCTGGTAAGCCTTCGGAAACTGGCTGGGGCGTTGGCAAGATCGCCGCCGCTTGGGTCGTACTCATGCAACGATTAGGCTACGACAAATTTCTCGCACAAGGTGGTGACTGGGGTGCAGGAATTACCACGGAACTCGCCGCTGATCACTCGGACCACTGTGTTGGGATGCATACCAATATGGCAGCCGTAGGACCCGACCGAGACACTTTGGACGATCCATTACCTATCGAACAAGAATCCATGCGTTCTAGCCAGTTCTACCAAGAGTGGGATTCCGGCTACTCCAAACAGCAAAGTACAAGACCGCAAACACTCGGTTATGGACTGGTGGACTCACCTATTGGTCAAGCAGCTTGGATCATCGAGAAGTTTTACCAATGGACTGATTGTAACGGGCATCCAGAGAATGCGATCTCCCGCGATCGGCTACTTGACAACGTAATGTTCTATTGGCTAACTGGCTGTGGCGCTTCAAGTGGCAGGATTTACTGGGAGAGTTTTGGGCGTGGTGGATCCAGGAATCCTGTGGAAGTCCCTTCCGGTATCTCGGTATTCCCTAAAGAGATTTTTAAAGTCTCTGAGCGGTGGGCAAAACGTCGGTATAAGGATTTACGGTATTACAACATCCTCGACAAGGGTGGGCACTTCGCCGCGTTTGAACAGCCTGAGTTGTTTGTTTCTGAGTTGAGAGCCTGTTTTAGTAAGATGTAGACGTCGAGGACTACAGACGAGTGATTAGTACGAACGCCGCAGAATCTACTTTTCGACTACTTCATAGGGCAGAGCTTGCAAAACGGTATGCCGATACCTCTTGCCAATATCGCCTCGCAGGCGATTATCTGCAATAGTAATGGTTCCAAAATCTTCTTCATGACGAATCAGTCGGCCACAAGCCTGCTGTATTCTTAATGTAGTCTCGAATAAGTCGAAATATTGCCAAGCGAAATATGAGGTTGGATCTTCTCGGAACATTCGCTCTTTTCTAGCTTGAAGCACTGGTTCCTGAGGAACCGGAAAAGGTAATCTCGCAATAACCACATGCCGGCACAGGTCACCAGGCAAATCCATTCCCTCGCGGAATGTGGAGAGGCCGAAAATAAAACTTGGCCGCTGATTGCTTACTCTATGCCTATGGATCGACAGCAATTCATCCGTGCCGCCTAGACTTTGCATCAGACACTTCTTCTTGAATGTTGCTTGTAAAGCGTTCCAGGTCTCTGTCATATATTCTCGACTAGCGAACAAGACCAGTCCACTAATGTCTTCTTTAAACCATTGCGGAATGAGCTTCGCAAGTTCTCGCGTGTAGTATTTTTGGTTGCCTGCCTCGTTTTTCATCCGAGGAATGTGAAGTCGCACTCGATTTGGATCAAAGGGAGAGGGCAAGCTCAAAGTAGATGTCTGATCCGAAAGCCCAAACTCTGTTTTCATGGTCTTGAAGTCGTCGAATCCACCGAGTGTCGCTGACACGCAAACGGCTCCAGAACATCGATTCCATATATTCTCATTCAGGAGTTGGTCAACTAGGATCGGAACCGAAAACAATTTAAAGTACGGTGATTCTCCGGATGGTTCTTCCTTTTTTACCCACCGTGCCGTCGTGCCTTCCTGGTCCTTCACACACCACTCGCTGATGAGGTCTAGATAATCTCTACATTGCTTGCTCGTTTCCCGCACTAACTCGAGATTTTCCGAAGCCCAAGTATTTCTCGAATCAGATTGATTGATGGTTGCGTTATAGACAAAGTCTGACACCGCGGCTAGATACTTCTCGACTACTTTTAATCGATTTTCAAGCTGGGAGAGACACTTCACTAACTTCTCTGGCACGATTCCCAACGCTAGTCGATGAATCAAAGAAGAATCGAATTTCAATTGCGTCAGTTGCTTCGAGAGGACCGGCAGGGACTCTTGACTCTGTTGGATGGTCTCTTCAATTTCCGAAACCCGTTCTGGCAATACATTGGCAACGCTTCTTAGAGTCGGGTCTAAATTCAAGGGGTCCAATGCAGTCCAGTAGCGATAAAAACCCTTGAAAATGTCCACAGAGGATTTTGTTAACTCGCTGATGCTCAATAGGCTGGCACTGATCTCAAAAGCCTGCATGACCTTATCTCGGAAATTGTGTGCTTCGTCCAATACATAGATCGTATCGGTTGGATTTGGCAATATCCCACCATCGTTCTTGATATCCAACAGGAACAGGTTGTAGTTCGTAACCACAACGTCAAGTAGAGGCCATCTCCTAGCATAATACGGGCACTCCCTGAAGTACTTACACCGGTGATGAAAACAACCCGTACTGTTGGTCGTGACCCGCCGGCGTTCCTCGCTACTGAACCTAACAGGAGGCCGATCCATATCGCCGTCCCATTCCCTAGACTCTAGCTGAGATAGCGCTTTGTTACACTTGCTTTCGAATTGGTCACCACCGGAAAAACGTAGCCGCTCGCCCGCGCCTCGCGCGACTTGATCAATCCTATACGTACAGGCATACCGCTCCCGACCCTTGGCTGCATCGTAGTTGAATTCACGTAAGCGGTGCAGTTCAGGCAACTCACCTTTGATCATCTGATCCTGCAACGCAACGGTATTGGTCACCACTACAACCTTCTTAGGGGGCGTGGAGTTGGTGGCGACTGACATTACCGCACATAAATACGCGATGGTTTTACCGATACCGGTCCCTGCTTCCAAGAGCATGGTGCGATTATCAGATCCAGTGAGCGCGTCTACGATCTGATGGATCATCTCGAGCTGCTGTGGCCGCGTTTCAACCCCTTTGTTGCGTACCCAAGCTTGGTAGAGGTCTGTTGCCTCCTGTTTTGCTTGTCTCGATTCTTCTGAGTTCAATTGTTAGATTCGACTTTTAACAGGGAATACAAGTGTGGGAAGGTTGATTGGGTTGTGCGCTCGAGACCAAATGACTCACTTGATACTAGAGAACCACTGATCTACTCTACTACAACCGAGCTGACTAATAATAGGGACCTTCATGCCAGTCTCGAATTCCGCGCGCTCAGTTAAGTCTACTCAGATCAAGCGCTCGTTCTATTTTGCTTTTGATTGAAACATAGAGAAGTTCTTATCGAATTCGACGGTATCTTCGCGCAGGACCACGCCGACAGTTTTGCAATTGCTGGGCATATACGTTAGCTTGTTTTTGCACTGCTGCGGCTGCTCCTACTACAAAGCCACCGCTACGCCAACGACCGATGCGATAGCCGGTAAATCCCTCGTGATAGGAGATGTAGAGATTGTGTGCAGAATTACGCGAGATACCGTTGGTCCTTGCCGCAGTGTCTAAATACCAGCCAACAAAATCTATCGCATCTCTGAAATTGCTCCTAGATGCCCCCCGGTTCTTAGTTCTCTTGATGTAATCACCCCAAGTTTCGTTCTTTGCCTGAGCATAGCCAAACGCCGTGGACGGTCTAGGACCAGGCAGTCCTAAAAAACCTTTCTTGCGTTTTGGGCGTGCCTTCGCTTGAAAGCTGGATTCTTTTTTAATAACGCTCATTAATATGGGAACCGGGATCCGCCATTTGCGTTCAGTTGCGACCGCGGCACGGTACCAACTCCGTTTCTCCTGAAAGATCTTGCAAGCATCGGCCGTGTTAGAAGGAGGTCCTCCGAATCCACAGCCTAACAACGAAATGAATAGGCATACAATTAAAAACCAACGGGAATATCTGATCATCCTTGAAATATTCACAAATCAACTTCCTGTTGACTAACAGCTTTATTCAACTACTCGGAGAACTAGATGGCGATTGAGGAAGGCAAACCTGCACCTAACTTCTCGTTAGAGGATGCCGAAGGCAACGTAGTTTCATTATCCGATTTTAAAGGTTCAAATGTCGTTGTCTTTTTCTATCCTAGAGATGACACCCCTGGCTGAACGAAGGAAGCTTGCGGCTTCCGCGATCTCTGGTCAGAGATTGAAGAAACAGGAACTGTAGTCTTAGGCGTTTCGCCTGACGGCCAATCGGCACATAGAAAGTTCACGGATAAGTACGGTCTGCCATTCACACTGCTGTGCGACACGGACAAATCGATCATGACTGAATACAGCGCATTCGGTGAGAAGAAAATGTACGGAAAAGTCACCCAAGGCGTAATCCGTTCCACGGTCTGGATTGACCCGGAAGGTATCGTGAAAAAACACTGGCGACGAGTGGCAAAAGCTGCTGATCACCCGGCAAAGGTGCTGGAAGCTCTTCAGGCTTATTCTTGACCCCTATTATCGTAAAACTGGGAACCATAATTCAGATGTTGAGGAGTTCATATCCGGACTTCACATGGATATTAAAGAGGTATTAGAGACTGTTGAAATAGTCGCTTTTGAATGAATTCTCGGTTGAATTATTTACCTGAAAACGTTATATATCAAATATTTATAGTGATTTACATTTCCGATTTTTGTTGAGAATCCACATTTTTCAACAGACTCTTCTATTAAATGACAGCAATTAAAGAGTGTTTAGAGTGTGGTAACTCCTACGATAGGGCCGTTATAAGGCGGACTAAATACTGTTCTGCTGAGTGCGCGAAGACAGCTCTTAGAAAGCAGTTGCGTAGACGTTGGAGTTCACCTGAGTATAAACAGTACAAAAAAAAATATCACCAAACGAACAGAGAAAAGCACATCGCCAGAACAAAAAAGTGGAATACGGAAAACCGGGAGCGCTACAACGCATACCATCGCCAGTACAAGCGAGATAGGGCTAAATAGGAGATTTACCCTGCCAGGAACAATGGGAGAACGAACAATGAGTAAACCAAATAGGAAGACCAACTCAAGCGCGGCAGTCACGCAAGGGAGGAAAAAACACTGTTGACTTCTACCCTACGCCTCCTAGTACGACTCGACTATTCTTAGAATGGTTGGGGTAAAGACACGACAACCTGATGGAACAGACTTGCTGGGAACCAGTAGCTGGTGCGCTCGATATGATCAAGGAGCTAGAAAAGACATTTGGTTTCGTTTAGAGTTCAGACTACCACGGTCCAGCGGACTTAGAGTTGCCCCGCATTGACTTTGCGAGTGAACTGCTTGTTACACCATACAGGCACAACTGGATTATCACGAATCCACCTTCCGTAACCGGAAGACATCCTGTTTGTAACCGCTATCCGACAGTCACTGTATGGCTTAACGTTCCGATTGGTTCGATAAATACATCGATTTGATCGCCTTCGTCCATAAATATGGGCGGGTTACGTGCAGATCCCACACCGCCCGGTGTACCTGTTACGATTAAGTCGCCTGGCCTCAAATCGGTAAACGTTGAACAGTATTCGACTAGCTCTGCGAAGCCGAAAACTAGCAAACTAGCCTTGGCATTCTGCATGAGTTCACCATTCAATCGCGTGAATATCTCCAGCTCGTCGGGGTCTCCGACCTCGTCTGGAGTCATTATCCAAGGACCAAACCCACCAGTAGCGGTGAAGTTCTTTCCCGGTGTAAATTGCGAAGTATGTCGTTGATATCCACGAACGCTACCATCGTTGTAGCAGCTATAGCCTGCAACATAATCCTGCCACTTGTCTTTGGGGATACGTCGCCCATGCTGTCCGATTACTAGGACAATTTCCCCCTCGTAATCCAAGGTATTCGATTCGCGAGGTCGAATCATCTTGCCGTTGTGCCCGACCTGAGCTTCAGCAAACCGCACGAAAATGGTTGGGTAGTCTTCACCACCTCTACCGGTCTCTGCCTGGTGATCTTTGTAATTCAGACCCACACACAAAATCTTGTCAGGATTCGTGATAGGTGGCAGAAACTCAACCTCTTGGATAGCTGTACCGTCGCTACCTTCGAATTGTTGAGCTAGATCACTCAGCGCATTCGCCGCGATCGCATCTTTCAAAGTCGCGTAATCACTGTCCGAACCAACATCTACCACCTGCTCATCTGAGGTGACAAAACCGAACGACTCACAATCGTCCTTTTTAAAACTCATCCATCGCATTGTTGAATTACCTTAGTCAAACATAATGACGTTGCGTGCTACTTCGCCAGTCTCTAACTGAGCCATGGCATCATTGATTTCCGACAGCTTGATTCGGCTGGCAACCATGTCATCTAAATGTAATTTACCCTGTAAATAGAAGTCGACGAATCTCGGCATGTCTACCCGAAAGTGATTGGATCCCATCATGGAGCCTTGTATTTTCTTCTCTGCTAAGAAATCCGGACCGTGCAAGGTCACCATCTGACCCGGCGGTATCATGCCAATTACAGTCGCTGTACCACCTCGCCTTAACATCTGAAAAGCTTGTTCAGCCGTGATTTTCAGGCCGATAGCTTCGAATGAGTAGTGCACACCACCCTCTGTAAGTTCACGGACCTGCGCGACCGGGTCGCCATCGCTGGCGTTGACTGTATCGGTCGCACCGAACTTTCTAGCCAGTTCCAATTTTGCGGGGATTCTGTCCACCGCGATCACGCGACCTGCACCGGCTAATGCAGCACCATTGATACACGACAGTCCCACACCACCACAACCTATAACAGCTACTGTAGCTCCTGGCTCGACAGCAGCAGTGTGAATCACTGCGCCGACACCGGTAGTCACACCGCAACCGATTAACGCAGCGCGGTCCAGCGGCATGTCTTCACGGATTTTCGCCACGCTATGTTCATGCACGAGCATTAGCTCCGCGAACGACCCTAGATTAGCAAATTGCTCGACGTGGCCACCTTCAATGCTTAAGCGAGATTCATCGTCTCGACCGCGTCTGACCTCTGGGGATTGACAACGAGACATATGCCCCGTTAAGCAATCCTCGCAATGCCCACAGAATACCGAAAGGCAAGTAATGACGTGATCACCTTTTTGAACATAGTTAACGTCGCTACCTACTTCTTCGATGATTCCCGCCGACTCGTGACCAAGCACGCAAGGTGTTCGACCAGGGTATGTACCGTTATAAAAATGTAAGTCTGAGTGACAGACCCCTGCCGCCATCGTACGAACAAGCACCTCTCGAGGTCCTGGTTTTGAGATTTCAACAGATTCGACTTCCATAGGTACGTTGACCTCTCGGAATACGGCTGCTTTCATGTATGTCTCCTTTAAGAGTTGCTTGTTTATTAAGAGCTTTAGTGTCCTAACTGGCCGTTGGCTAAGACAATCGCTGCATCAATCGCAGCGATGGTACTTTTTGGATTCGCAATCCCTTTACCGGCGATATCAAATGCAGTCCCATGATCTACGGAAGTGCGGATGAACGGCAGTCCCAAAGTCGCGGATATGCTTTCGTGAAAATTATGTACTTTGATTGCGATATGTCCTTGATCATGGTACAGCGCGATTACCACGTCGAATTCGCCATTGATTGCGCGATTGAATACAGAATCAGCAGGTATAGGTCCAACAGCATGGATACCCTGTGACTGCGCTTGTTCTACAGCAGGTGCCAATTCTTCGATTTCTTCCCTACCTAATAGACCGCCTTCCCCACCGTGCGGGTTCAGTGCCGACACAGCAATGCGTGGATCAGCCATTCCCCAAGATCGAAACGAATCCGCGCAGAGAACGATTTTTTGAAGGACATTATCTTGAGTTACAAATTCAACTGCCTGACCCAGTGATTTATGAGTTGAGAGGTGAACCACCCGTAGGCCTGGTGTCATCAGCATGGTTGCCGTAGCAGTACTGTTAGCAAGCCGACCAAGAATCTCCTGGTGACCTATATCGTTTGACCCAGCGGCATGAATCGCTTCCTTATTCAGCGGACAGGTCATGATTGCGTCCAATCTACCTTCCAGAGCATCAATTGCCGAACGAGTAACCGAGTCAATAGCTATCTGACCACAGGTAGCATGCACGGTACCGAATTCGAAATCTGAAGGCTTATCAATGTCTACGTCAGACACTTCCAATTCATTCGGCAGTTTCTTCTTAGAAATTTCAGCTCCTAACTCTGCGGCCCACCTACTTCCGTAAAGTACCGGGTGACACCGATTCTGTATCTCAGGGAGAGCTTTTACCAAGACTTCTGGACCAATCCCGGCTGGATCACCTAAGGTGATCCCAATTCGAGGTAATTGTTGTGAGGACATGACTATCGTCAGCTAAAGGAGCTCTGTACCAGTCAAGGTTAATCCAAATCCTTCCAGTCCTACGTAATCGATCTCTCGACCTGCCAAAAGCTTTATCTTGTTGATTCCTAGCTCGCGCAGAATCTGCGCGCCGACACCGATTTCGAGCCATTGATTGGCACGTCGTATTTCTGAATCATGATTTTCGGTCTTGAGTCGATCTAACGGCACGCCCGAAAAGCCACTTCTAAGGTAGATAAACACTCCACTTCCATGGCGTTTTATTCGCTCTAGTGCAATGTCAACCAGACGTTGTTCATGTTGCATTTCCTGAGGTCCAAAAACATCCTCAATCAGCTTTTCACGGTGAATCCGAACCAGCGTCGTTCGATCTGGATTGATATCACCATACACCAGCGCAAGGTGTTCGGCATCCTCGAACTTAGTCTTGTAGGCAACGCCTTCTGCCTTACCAATCGCAGTATTCACTTGAAACTGCGAAATCCTCTCGACCAGCTTTTCTCTCTGCTGACGCCAGGCGATTAAGTCCGCAATAGAAATAATTGGTAGCCCGTGCTCCTTGGCGAATATATGCAAAGCATCCAATCGTTTCACACTTCCATCGTCATTAACGATTTCTGCCAATAGCCCTACGGGAGCACATCCCGCAGCTTCCGCCAAATCTATCGAAGCTTCGGTGTGTCCAGAACGAACCAGGACTCCGCCCTTCCTGCCAACAAGCGGAAAGACATGCCCCGGTCGCACAAAATCATTTGCTTGTGTGTTATTACTGGCGAGTGCAAGCACCGTATTGGCGCGCTCATCTGCCGCAATTCCCGTAGATAGTCCATGTCGATAATCAACGCTGACGGTGAAAGCTGTGGCCAGCGGTGCGTCGTTTCGAGCAACCATGGGATCAAGGTTGAGTCGAGTTGCTTGTTCCATAGTGATCGGCGTGCAGAGAATACCACTTGTATGGCGAACCATGAAAGCAACGCTTTCTGGCGTTGCCTTTGCAGCAGCCATGATTAGATCGCCTTCGTTTTCCCGATCCGCATCATCCACCACAACGACAAGATTGCCTTCGCGAATGGCGTCGAGGGCATCGCCGATCGTATTAAATTCAGAAATGGGAATCACCACCTACCAAAGACATCGGCAATCAAGTTTAAAAGCTTGAGTAGATTGACTCGTTATTTGGCTGGATTCCGAGTAGCAGATGGGGCAACAAGCCGTACTTCTCCGTCTCAGTCTGCTACTCTTTCGGTGAGTCAATCAGCCTTATCCGAAACTCCAGCGACCGATATCAATCACGACGGAAACTGCATAAGATAATTTGCACTCGACGAACCCATGCACCTGTCCTAATGATCAAAGCAACACTACATCTCCATTCAAAATTTCAAGTCGGTGAAGTCGACGACCGCATCTTTGGCGGTTTCATCGAACATCTTGGCCGCTGCGTGTATAACGGCATCTACGAGCCTGGAAACCGACTCAGTAATGAAGCTGGATTTCGTTCGGATGTATTGCAAGCGTTAAGAGAAATGAATGTCTCAGTTGCTCGATATCCGGGTGGCAACTTTGCTTCAGGTTATCACTGGCAGGACGGAATCGGTCCACAAAGCCATCGGCCTACCACGCGCGATTTGGCATGGCAGAGTACCGAGCCCAATACCTTCGGTACTGACGAATTTCTGCGTTATTGTCGAGAGTTGAACTGTGAGCCTATGCTCTGCACGAATTTAGGCACAGGAACGCCAGAAGAAGCTATGAGCTGGGTTGAGTACTGTAACTCACCTACGGGAACTAAATTTGCCAATCTGAGAGAAGAAAACGGAAACCCTAGCCCTTACGACGTGAAACTCTGGTGTCTGGGTAACGAGATGGATGGTCCTTGGCAACTAGGGCATGTACCCGTCGAGGAATACGTAAACCGGGCTAGACAAGCCGCAAAGATGATGAAGGACTGCGACCCGTCCATTCAAACGGTAGCTTGCGGTTCTTCGGGTCCGCAAATGCCTACGTTCATAGATTGGGACCGAACCGTAATTGAGCAATTAGGTGGTTTAGCCGACTATATCAGCCTTCACCGCTACGTGGGTCACCCCGGTGACGATCAAGAATACTTGGCCATATCCAGTTCAATCGACAGCCAGATCGAAACGATTGATGAGTGCGCTCGAGTTGCTTCCAGAAAACACAGATCAGGCCGTAGGACTTACCTCTGTTTCGACGAATGGAACGTGTGGTACCGTGCTCGTGGCGGCGTTTACTCCGACGGCAGAGGTCAGTTTGCACCGCCGCTACTCGAGGAGCAGTATACCTTCGCAGATGCATTGGTAGTTGCAATGTTTCTTATGAGCTTCATCCGCCACGCTGATAGCGTGAAAATCGCGAATCTTGCACAATTAGTCAATGTCATTGCACCTATCTTCACGAACTCAGATGGTCTCTTTAAGCAAACCATATTCCACGCATTCAGGATGATTTCGTCTCGAAAAGGTGGTACCGCCTTACAAGCTACACTTGATTGTGAAACCTACCAATCAAAAGAACATGGCGAAGTGCCATTTCTAGATTACGCGTGCATCCTTGATGACGACGAGTTGAAGATTTTTCTACTAAACAGGAACATCCACGAGTCAATGGAGATTTCAATTGACAGTCTTGACTTGGATTTGCAGACAGCTTCTAGCAGCGAAATACTCCACCACCAGGATATGACTGCTACCAACAGTTTCGACGATCCAAACGAAGTGAAGTCCGTTGAGATGAATGCTTGGCAAATTCAGAACCAAGCCACTATCGAATTACCAGCACATTCCTTCGTGGCTACTACATTCAAATTGCAGTAGCTAAAACCTAAATTGCTTCTGACTCTCGTAATTCAGACACTTCTTCCGGCTTGAGGTCAAGTAGCTCTCCATAAACCGAGTTGTTATCTTCCCCCAGACTTCGTGGCAATGCCGCTTCCGGAGGCTTGACATCAGAAAATCGCAGTGGCGTACTCGGAATCATCAAGTCCCCTAACGCCGGGTGGTGTAATTGCTGCAATGCTCCTCTAGCAATCAAGTGTGGATCGTTCAGAACGTCTGACAGAGATTGCACAGGCGCGCAAATGACCTCATGTTTTTGACAAATCTCAAAAACCTCTTGGGTGGTGAGTGAGGTAGTCCAATCGGTCACGATGCCGTCGGTGATTTCCATATGTGTCGAACGAGTCCTTGAATCTTTGAATCGCTCGTCGCTCAAAAGCTCTAGGCGACCCATTGCGTGTACCAGTTTTCGCCAGTGGCCGTCTCTGATACAAATAATCGCCACATGCCCGTCGCCGGTCGGATAAATGTTGTAAGGAGCAATCGCTCGAGCCTGGTGATGGTTCCCGGTTCTTGGTGGATCTTCACCAAATCGATAGTAGGCACCAAGTGCAGAACACAAGGTCGGAATCACGGAGTCCTGCATCGCGACATCCAAAACTGCACCTTTCCCTGTGCGAGCAGCTCGAAAAAGTGCGGTGACAATCGCACTGTATAGATGAACGCCACCGAGAATATCGCAAAGTGCTGGTCCACTCTTCAAAGGAGGTTCTCCTTCGTGACCTGTGATTGCAACGACACCGCTCATGGCTTGAACCGTGACATCCATCGCACGATAGTCCGCATGAGGTCCTTGCTGGCCAAATCCTGTGGCGGCGGCATAGATTAACTTGGGGTTTATCTTAGTGAGTTCGTCACTTCCGACACCATATTTGCTCATCGTTCCCGGAGCGTAGTTTTCGAGCAATACATCAGCCTTTGTTACCAATCCCTTCAGCAGATCTTGTCCTTGCTTTGATTTCAGGTTCAGAGTAATGGCTTCCTTGTTGCCGTTCAACATGCAGAATGGATAACCTTCCCCACTCTTGAGATCTGCGCCTCTTAAGGTTTCTCCACGAGGGGACTCGATCTTGATAACTCGCGCACCTGACATGGCTAGCAGGTATCCACAATAAGGTCCGTTATAGATCTGTCCAAGATCGAGGACTGTCACGCCCTCAAGTGGCTGTTCATTCATAGCTTCGTATTGCGATTAAGGAATGGGTGGGTATTTCACTGCCGTCCGCCGGCAAAGTCAATGATCGGCACTGCGGTAGAACGTACTAAGGCTGTCTCTCTGTAGAGATGCCACAAGAAATTCGCAGTTGAAGTTTACCTAGCAGCTATTCATCCAACGAGAGCTCTTTGACTAGATCTGGCTGATGCAAGGAGTTTGCACCCAGAAGCGATTACTACAATTTTCCCGCACAAAAAGGATGATTTACGTCCTTCAAACAGCTATTTCTGCACCCGTAGCTCAATTGGATAGAGCACCAGGCTTCGAACCTGGGGGTTCGGGGTTCGAGTCCCTGCGGGTGCGCCAATATAGCTCTCGTGACTTGCTAGATTTTTCGTCGAACCCTCAAGAAAACCTAGGCTATCCACTGGTAAAAACGAACTCTCGTGAATCACATACTCCACACCTACCTGGTTCACCTAAACTCTTGATTTGCTTGGATAGAACGACATGACCGACAATATCGACTTCACCAAAACGCGAAACAAAATCAAACACGAGATCGCACTAGGTTATCGCATTTTCGCGAAACTAGGCTGGGGAGATTTAGGTGACGGTCATATCAGTGGTAGAGACCCAGAAAGAACTGATTGCTTCTGGCTACTTGACGGAAATACTGCATTTATCAATGCATCCCCCGAAAGGCTAGTGTTGATTGACTCTTTTGGAAAGGTTGTCGACGGCCAAGGAGTTCCAAATCTACCCGCTTACTACATTCACTGGCCTATCCTGAATGCACGCCCTGAATTGACGAGCGTGGCTCACACGCACACACCTTCGGGGACACCATTCTCTGCAGAAGCTCGCACGTTCGATTTGATTACGCAAGAGGCGTGTTATTTTGTCGACGATCACGCAGTTTTTGATGATGAGGAAGTCCAGGTTCTAAGCACTGATTGTGGAAAACGGATTGCTAAGTCTTTGGGTCGGAACAAAGGACTGATCCTTCGCAATCACGGGTTGCTTACCGTCGGAGAATCAGTTCGTCAATCAGTCAGCCTATTCGTACTCATGGAGAGAGTTGCTGAAGCACACCTCCTGACCAATGGCCGTGCACAGCCTATTTCACATAATGCGGCGCACTTTGCGAAGCAAGATCTAGACACGCCCGAACAATCCACCCATTCGTTTGCAAACCTCGTGGCTCACCATTTAGGAGAAGATTACTGGGGCAGTAAGTTCCCGCAGTAGTCAGGTATTCAGCGATTCCTCAGCCGCGTTTGCAACGATAGTACCTTCAAAGAATTTCGGGTGCGTTTCACCCCAAAAGTGAATTGGTTTATAACAGACGATGTGCTTATATTCCTGCTTTGAGATTTGGTCTATAACGATTTAAGAAAAACCGGATGTACAATAAATCCTATTCATTCGCCATACTTTTTCGTACATTAACCGAATTGGAGGTCGACGTACTCGTGCAAAATTGGGAACCGTTGAGACGTATACGTGCCTACTTAGCAGGGAGCGTAATCCTCATATTGCTATCGACCACCTGTGTAACTCAAGCTGAGACTGGCGTGGTGAGGAATGCCACAATTGAGTGGCTCAATGCTTCAGATTCATCCCAACATACTTGCGTCGTTCAGCTTGATGTTGATATCTCGACTGAAGCATCGACGAACGTGAACTGCGACGGTTCCGCGGTTGCGATGAAGTGCGGAGGAACTACAGACGGTGTCCCGTCTCGTACTTTCGATTTAGCCATGTTCGCATTCGAGAATCGCCGTGAGATTTCTGTTCGCGTGGACGACTCTAAGAAACTCGGTGAGATCTGTTACGCAACACGAATATGGGTAACACGAAAATTGGCGGAGTGCACCGAAGACGATGACCGCAATGACGACGATTGTGACGCGTACCACGAAAGTGATGACGACTATCGGGACGACGACGATTAAAGTAAAAACTTGAGAATCACATCTGATCTGTCATTACAGTTATTGTGTTCAATCGAGTACTTTGCGACGCTAGATTCGTTACTCTCGACTCAGAAAACTGGTGCCAACTCCGCCGAGTCGCCGTAAATAGCCGCGCACAGTCTATTTCACATAGTGTTGCACACTTAACGAAGAAGGACTTTGATACACCTGAACAATGCTCCACTCTTTTGCAAACCTTGTGGCTCACCATTTAGGAGAAGATTACTGGGGGTAGTAAGTTCCCGCAGTAGTCAGGGATTCAGCAATTCCTTTGCCGCGTTTGCAACGATAGTACCTTCAAAGAATTTCGGGTTCGTTTCACCCCAAAAGTGAATTGGGTTATCACAGACGAAGTGTCTGAAATCTTGTTCTGAGATTTTCTCTTCTTCTACCAGCTCGTACGCTTCCGGTAAAACTCCCTGCATATCCTGAACATCGAAATGTCCAATATCCGAACCAAATAACGTCTTGATTTCCGCGTTTAGTGGATTACTTTTCGTGTTGAAAGCAAGTGCATTATTCGCGTCGTCGGCTTCGCAGCCGAAGTAGAACCGATCAACAAAGAGCTCTTTAAAGTCTTTTTCTGCGCCAATCTCGCAAGCCGCGTAGTCATCTAGTTCATTCAGACCACCTGTGGTATTCGTGCCGTTCTTCGTACTCACGCCTCGACCCATCTTGATTGCCGATAGCATCTCGTCTCCACCATACTGCTCAACTAGCTCTTCTAAATATTTCACATCAAGAGCGGCTGGATTGGTAAATTCCAATGCCTCGCCGTTGCGAATTTCCCAATGGTTGATTAGATCCGCAAAAAGTAACACGGCAAAACCCACTCCACCTTCGAGAAAACCAAAGTTCAAGTCGGGATATCGGCGCGTGATGCCTCCTAGGAACAGTGCTTTACACACCGCTTCAGATGCAGCCGCGAAATGGCCAATGTGGTTGTAACAGAAATTAGAAACCGAAATCCGTAAGAACTTGCCCCGAGATCCCCTATGGAAAGTTGGAGAAACGCCAAGCTCTCGACACTTATCCCAAACTGGATCGTAGTCATACGCACTATCGATACCGAACGTATCGATCCACGATACTAGGTTTTCCGCATCTGGATGTTCTTCAACAATCTTCGTAATTGGTCGATCAATCAGGCTATTCAGCATCACCACCTTGTACCCGAGGTCGTTCACGGCGTGTTCCAACTCAGCAACAGCTTCATCAGGTGTATGCATCGGAATAACCGCAGCGGGAGTCATCCTATCTTTAAAAGGTTCGAACAACTCGGCTGTGTAGATGTTGAACGCTCGACACGCGGCTAGTCGTGCTTCAGTGTCATTGACGCGTGGGAGACCTAAGCCCATCGTCGGGAACAGTACGGAGAAATCAATACCTAACCCATCGAGTCTTTCGTAAAGGAGTTTCGGTAGCATGGCGGTCGCACGATCAATGGTGTTTTTGGTCGGCGATCCCCAGAAAGCTTCTTGTGCAACGTTGGCATGGCGACGCTGTGCCGGGCTCATATTCAAACTGCTCCTGACCCGATCACCGTTCATCTGCATCGCTTTGGTCGCGATTTTCCCACCAATCTTTTCCATTTCCATAGCAACGACCGGACCAAATTCCAGCCAGTGGCCGTCGGCATCAATTACAGGATGTGGTAACGAAGCGCGTAACTTGGCAGCTTGAGACATGTCATCTCCCTCACAATATAGAGTCCTAGCCTATTAAGAATAATTGAAAAAACTGCCGGAGACGTGGAGTAAGTCAATTGCCTCAACTTTCGAATTCTTAATTGATAATGTAAATGAATCTCAATTAGCTTAAGATTACTAGCTATGGTTGCTTTTAACGATTTAAACATTGGCGATTCTGCGAAGATCGTCGGATATCAAGAACACAACGAGCAAGTAGCGAAGCTACAGTCTTTGGGGCTCGTACCTGGGACATTGCTGACCCTAGTCAGAGCTGCTCCTTTGGGTGATCCAATTCAGGTCAATGTACGCGGATATAGCCTAGCTATCTCCAAACGAACAGCAGAAGTATTGAGGCTCGCGGCCCCCTGAACACGTGACTACCGTCGCGCTGATCGGCAATCCGAACAGCGGCAAATCTACTTTATTCAACGCGTTAACCGGTTCTCGTCAACGAATCGGAAACTGGCCTGGTGTTACTGTCGAAAAGAAAACAGGAACACTGACCTCTGAAGACCAAACCTATGAAGTAATCGATCTACCTGGTCTTTACAACCTCCAAAAAAGCGACTCACAACCGCTTGATGAGAAAATCGTCGGTGATTATCTTGAAGAAGCAACTCCAGACATCATCGTCAACGTCGTCGATGCCAATTCTTTAGCTCGAAGTCTGTTCCTGACGACTGAGTTACGCGAACTCCAAGTACCGCTGGTAGTTTGTATCAACATGGTTGATGTTGCTGAAAGGAATCAGGTTCAGATCGACTACCAAAAGCTCTCCTCTACGCTGAAATGCCCCGTGATACCCATGGTTGCATCGAAGAAACGAGGAATCGACGAACTGGTACAGAACATCGGAAAACTACGGGACGAACCCGCTCCTGAAGCTAAAGGCGTTCCCGAAGTCGACGTGAGCGTCTTTGATAAACACCAGAGTGCCAAGGATCGGTTTGATACCGTCGACAGTATCGTCAATTTATCCGTAGAGCAAGATCAAGTCTCTAAACAGAGTCTTACAGCTCGGATCGACAACATAGTCCTAAATCGTTACCTTGCCTTTCCGATCTTTCTGTTGGTGATCTACTTGATGTTCTTGTTCACCATCAATGTCGGTTCTGCTTTTATCGACTTTTTCGATATTTCAGGTCAGGCGTTATTCGTCGATGGACCTCGAAGTTTGCTGGAAATGGCAGGGCTTCCAGGATGGCTAATCGCCTTAGTCTGCGACGGTGTTGGCGGAGGCATACAGCTTGTGTGCACCTTCATCCCGGTCATTGCTTTTCTGTTTCTATTTTTGTCTGCATTAGAAGACTGTGGCTATATGGGTCGAGTCGCGTTTATCCTTGACCGCCTCATGCAGAAAATCGGATTGCCAGGAAAGTCTTTCGTTCCGCTGATCATCGGTTTTGGCTGCAACGTACCTTCGGTTATGGGCACGCGAAATTTGGATAACACTCCAGATCGCATACTCACCACGATCATGGCTCCATACATGTCCTGCGGAGCTCGACTCACTGTATTTGCTTTATTTGCAGCTGCGTTTTTCCCTTCAGGCGGACAGAACATAATCTTCGGCCTCTACCTTATGGGTATAGCCGTCGCAATCATGTCTGCATGGATCGTCAGACGCAGATTGATGCCAAATTCTGAACCTTCGTTTACATTGGAGCTTCCCGCTTACCACTTGCCGACGATTCGTGGTGTTTTGACTCAGACTTGGTTTCGACTGAGCGGATTCCTTTTAAGAGCGGGCAAAGCAATCGTCCTGGTAGTTGTCGTCCTTAACTTTGTTAATAGCATTGGAAAAGATGGGTCTTACGGCAATCAAGATTCGGAAAATTCAGTATTGTCGGAGATTGGAAAGACTATTACACCGATCTTCTCACCCATGGGAATCACAGAAGACAACTGGCCCGCGACGGTAGGTATCTTCACTGGCATGTTTGCAAAAGAGGTCGTAGTGGGAACGCTGGATGCTTTGTATTCAGAGTCTGGTGGCAATGAAGAGGAATTCAGTCTTACTGGTGAGCTCACGAGTGCTTTTCAAACAATTCCGGAGAATCTAGCTGGATTAGGGAGCGCGTTTCTAGATCCGCTCGGCATGGATATCGAAGAAGCGGACTCGCTCGAAGGAACGGCTGATATACACTCAGTCGAGATCAATACGATTTCTGCGATGCAAGAATTGTTCGGAAGCAGTGTTAATGCGTTTGCTTATCTTGTTTTCATTCTCCTATACATGCCGTGTGTGGCAACCATCGCCGCTGTGTACAAGGAGATTGGGCGATTCTGGGCGGTCTTTAGCACCGTTTGGAGCTTGGTAATCGCCTATTGTGCGGCGGTCTTCTGCTTCCAGCTACTGACCATCTTGGACAACCCCCTGATGAGCCTAATCAACATAGGTTGGGTGCTTGTCGTGTGCGGAGGGTTATTCGCCTTGCTGCTATTTTCAGCCAACCGTCATGTCGCCAAACAACCGGAACTAATTGCAGTCAGAACCGTTGACTAGTACGATCTCTGATTGAGTCGCAACTGATCGCATCCTATTCCGTCCTCTTTAGGTGGGAGTTGGACCTTTTCGATCGGACCTTTCCAGGTATTTCCGTGTGCTCTTGCAATAGTGTGGCGATTCTCCTGGTGCTTGTGCTGGTTTGCCACATTTAGGTCGCCATTCGCTTGATGGTGTCAATCGACCCCTCGCTTACCCCTTTACACAGACAAACTGCTTAAGAGTATGCTCTATGTCAACTAGTTCTTTCTGTGCGTTCATCACAGCTTCAATGTCCTTATAGGCCATAGGAATTTCATCGACAACCGCACTGGTTTTGGGACAATCAACACCTCTTGTTGCCGCTTCCAAATCCTTCCTGCTGAATCTTCTCTTCGCTTCTGTTCGACTCATAGCCCGTCCAGCTCCATGCGAGCATGAGTGGAATGATTCAGGATTACCTTTCCCGTTCACAATATAAGACTTCGCGCCCATTGAACCTGGAATGATCCCTCGGTCGCCTTGACGGGCGCGTACAGCGCCCTTGCGCGTGACCCAGACGTCTTGATTAAAGTGGTTTTCCATCTCAATGTAGTTGTGGTGACAAGACACTGTATGATCCGTCGTTTCCACTCTCCTCTCACCCATTACAGACTGAACTGCTTCCATCACATGCGTTAGCATCGCTGACCTGTTCGCAGAAGCATAGCGTTGTGCCCAACTTACCGCACGGACATAGCCGTTGTAATGCTCCGAGCCTTCAACCAGATATGCAAGATCCGCGTCCGGTAGGTTGATGAAATGCCGGCGCATGTCCTCTTTTGCTCGTTGAATATATTGTGTGCCAATGATATTGCCTAGTCCTCTAGACCCTGAATGCAGCATGATCCAGACATCGTTGTTTTCATCAAAGCACAACTCAATGAAATGGTTGCCGCCCCCCAAGGTTCCAAGCTGGTTCAAGCCTTTTTTCGTCTGCTTGTTTTTCAATCCAAGATCGTCAGTTACGGGTTGTAGATCCTCTGCCAGGTTCCCGTCAGTCCACACTTTTCGCTCAACGTCTGTTGCAATGTCGTTGGTACGGTCTTTGAATCCAACTGGAATTCGCGATTCGATCTCGTCTCTGAATTTAGCTGGCATACTGCCATCTATATCCTCAGCAGTTAGGTTTAGACGAACCGCGTTCATACCACAGCCAATGTCCACACCTGTCGCTGCCGGGACAATAGCGCCTTTGGTGGCGATCACGGTACCAATCGTCGCGCCTTTACCTACGTGCGCGTCCGGCATAAGTGCCACATGCTTATGAATGAAGGCTAGCTGTGAGATACGTTGAGCCTGTTCCAGCGTGTTTTCGTCAATCTGCACGCCGTCAATCCAGGCTTTTACCAGTCCGTTGCGTTCTTCAGTTTTGCTCTTTGTATGAAAGACCTGATAATCACTTTTCATCTTTTTGCTCTCGTTCTCCCTGCAGCTCTGCGCTGTTGGGCGTGACCTTGCCAGGTGGGCACTTCTGCTTCCGTTCTAGCGGGTTGTATGGGAGTTATATACGACAGTACCAAAACCGAATCCTCTCTTAATTTCCCAAAAAACTTGCTTTGACTAGCTTTTTGTCTTACAATTATTCGTATTGATAATCATTCTCATTTACATCTAGAAAGCTCAGTCCATGTATTTCTGCAAGTTACCAGCTACATGTTTGCAAGCTCAGAGTTGCGAGCTCGAGTGTATCAACCGCCGATGATCTCAATTCTGCGAATAACGCGCTACTTCACGATCTTAAAGTCAAAAATTCAATCGCTTTCTTTCGATTCTTCTGATACGCTAGATCCAATGCAGTCTGGCCTGCATCGTCAGTTTTATCGGGATCGCACCCATGTTTAATGAACAACTCAATCCAATCCGTCTTGATCCCCCTGAGTACGGCGTGGTGTAATAATGTCCGTCCATTGTTGTCTCCCAATGATACGTCCGCGCCGTGCTCAATTAACCAGGGAATGAGCCTTGTCCGGTTATAGATGACCAGCTCCATCAGTGACGTCTTGCCTTCGAATCGATGATTCCAATCTGGAGAGTACGCATCCAGGAGTTCAATTGCCTCCTGATCTCCTGAAAATGAGACCATAAAGACGCACGGTGTAGGATCGACGCCCAGATCCAAAAAATACCTGGCTAAGGCGTAGTTCTGTTGGCGAGATAGAGTCCACCAGAGAGGTGTCGCCATAAACACTTCATCGCCTTCTGGAATCAATTGCGCTTCTCCAGGATCCATTCCCACTTCCTCACACAAAAAGCGAGCACACTGCACGGATGCGTCTTTCTCCCTAGTCTGATAGCGGCTGGAGAGCGCTACGTAATGCATGACATTTCTACCAGATTGATCTCGCAAGCTAGATATAGTCGACCCGGGATACTTTTGTAATTCTGGCAGCGCGTATTGCACAGCATACACAAACAGCTCCTGGTGTTCTTCTCGCTTGATAAACTCGGTGAGTGTGGGTTGCTCTAGAGCTTCTATCAGGTCCGGATTACTTCCCATGTATGCCGCAAATAATGGGAACAGCTCATCGTGTCCACCTGCAATCAGAGGATCCGCACCTGCGTCTAGGAGCATCTTGATTATTTCAGCATGATCTGAGTTGCGAGAGATCGTTTTATGTGGCTGACAGATTCGCGTTAACGCCGTGTGCGAGGTCCGTCCACCACCCCGAATATTCGGATCAGTACCAAATTCCAGCAAGATCTGTACACATTCTCGTCGACCAAGAAACGCCGCATCGACCAGTGGTTTCCAATGGCCAGTTGCGCCATTTGGGTTGCGTTCAATTTCTTGTCTTAGAAGACCGAGATCGTTCTGAGCGACCGCGTCACAGATAGGTCGATAGGCACTTGGCATGATTTACTGAAGTGAAAAATCAATCACACAAGCTGTGCTGGGTGATTACTCGTGCATTTTCTCAGAGAGATAATTCTGGACTCCCAATCTCTTCATTAGGTCTAGTTGAGTCTCTAACCAATCCACATGTTCTTCTTCTGACTCAAGTATCGACTCAAACAATTCTCTAGAAACGTAGTCCTGCTCTGTTTCACAGTAACTAATAGCTTCCCGAAGTACCGGCATCGCGTCCATCTCCAATACCAGATCACAGTTGATCACTTCCTCGGGTGTCTCACCGATTTTTAAAGCACCAAGCTCCTGCAGATTAGGTAAACCTTCAAGGAACAATATCCGTTCAATCAGTCGGTCCGCATGCTTCATTTCGTCAATGGATTCTTCGTATTCGTGCGACGCTAGCGTGTGTAGGCCCCAGTTCTTGAACATCCTCGAATGCAGGAAGTATTGATTGATCGCCGTGAGTTCGTTTTTGAGAACTTGATTGAGGTAAACGACTACAGTAGTGTTCCGCGGCTGCATAGCATTTCCTTCTCTAGCAAAGCACAAATCTAAATTCTAAGAAGGCGATTGGCAACTGAAAGTTGTCAGTCTGAAATTGACCACGATCGACAATTTGAGACTTTGTGCTCAGTTTGCAGAAATTAACACTTGACATCCGTCAAGAAGTGTGCTAAAGTTAATTACTGATAATCATTCTCATTTACATTACTTTATGTTCGTTTGCATTTGCAACGCTGTCACAGATACAGAAATTCAGGAAGCTATCGAAGAAGGATGCGATGACCTATATGCGATAGGTATGAAGCTAGGGGCTGGTATGGCCTGTGGGAGCTGTGCCTACGTGGTTCAGGAGATCATTGACGAACATAAGTCTGACA
>MPMU01000143.1 GCA_002238665.1 Gammaproteobacteria bacterium bin55 | reverse complement strand
GAACAAAAAGTTGATGTGACTACACTGGGTTGCATGTTTGTCATGCAACCCTGGTTCTCCTCCAGATCCCCTGATGGAAAGATTCCGTCAGGGGATTTTTTATTTCTTGGTCTTTATGGTGTTTAGATTGGGATTGGCTTGTTTGCTAGATGGGACTGGAAGTAACTCCAGGCAAGGAAATCCGTTTTAAGTATTAAGAGGAAATCTGATGGTCTATCTCGCCAGCTCTAGAGCACTAGAGTAGACTCACAGCGCTTGTTGTCTCGATACTGAGTTTTACCTACGAGATATGTCTCAAGTTTTTGTAATTTTGACTCGTAGGTCCTTTCAAACGCTCAGCCCACCCATATTTTGGTGCACCCACATTTAGGTAGAGAGCAGGATTCAAGACATGGGCTAGGTGTGTTTCGATGTAACCAACCCTACTTTATGAGCGGGGTGAGAGGGTGGCTATATCGATTTGATCTCTGCAGAATAGACCGTTTCGTTGGTAGCGGTTGTGTTGTATGTTGTGACTAGTACTGTTCTATTGCTTTCGGTGTAGGGGGATGGTTGATCTCCGCTAATCAACGAGATAATCAAAGCAACTACATAGATTTGTCCTCTAACACAATCATCTTTTTAACTTTTCACTAGGTCCAGCTTCAAGCGTATGGGTTGGCGCACGAGTGACGAGTCGCAGAATGTGAAAAACTAAAAAGATTTGTCAGACCCTTCCCAAGCGGCTTGGCTTTGTAGAGTATGCAGACTACGATCCACATACCCACATACGGCCTAATGTCGTATTACCTTACCGTCTGAAATGATTCCAATCGTAGTTCTCATTCATCACTCAGATGAACCCCGAGAGACATGCACGAAGGAATGAGCTTGTAGCTCTTTACTGAAGTGATCTCTCTAGTAGCCGATTATCAGAACAAACGGATCTTTGCAAGTGAGTGACTTAGAGGAATGGCAGATCCGTCTACGTCACTTGATTTCAATTGTTGGTCGCCGTAAAGCTTGTACCAAACTTCATCCTGTTTCGGGTCAACGCTTACTAGCGCATAGGAACTTTGCGTAAACAGTGCGAGCCGCTCGAACTTGTAGCCTTCCTCTGTCGTACCTCTGTCCGCCGCACCGGCACGCAGGATCCAAGATTGTGGCAAGGAGAGTCCATAAGTGATAGCACTCGATGTCAATTGGTGTATTTGATTGCCCTCGTCGTCTTTTATTGCAAAGACAGCCGAAACATGTACGTCTCCGCTGAGAATCGAAACTTTGATCCCGCGCTTCGCAGCATCAAACAAGGCTTCCATAAGCGCTTTTCTTTCGACGGTGTGTAACTCATGCTCCCAGGAATCTCGCAGGTCGTCGCCGAGACCTCCGAGAAGCTCATCAGATGCTACGAGAGCTGCGCGCGTATGCAAGACAGGTACAGCAGACACCACGAAAACAACAGGAGTTTCTGTTGGGTTCTGAACGCGCAACCAAGCTGCGAAACGTTCGAATTGCTCACGTCCCAATATGCGAAATTGTTCACAACTCAAGTCACGCTGACCGCGCCCGTCCAACACGTAGAACGCACACCCACCACGCCTAAACGAGTAATCAAACACGCTTTCATTCGTAGGCGGGTTGTGACTATGTTGGTATTCCATGTACGACTGTCGCGCGGAGTTAAACATCCGTTGCACCAATATCCGCCCGTCCTCGTAGGTCAGTCCTCGCTCTTCTAAGTCCGGCAGAATTCGCTTCAGTCCGTCGTGTGCTTCACCGGGCGCAAAGTAGTGCGAACCCCATCCATCCACAATTTCATGATCGTCCCAAATCATGTAGGTAGGGAAGCCACTGAACACACTCTGTAGTGTCTCAAAACCCCAATAGCCACGATAGATATCACGGTACCATGTGAGCATGGCACTCTCGTCCGGTAACAAACGCCCTTCTTCCTTTCGCATGCTACGGTTCAAATGTTTCCAGATGTCGAGAGTATCGACACCGTCGGTGTAGCACTGGTCACCGCCTGCAAGGATTAAATCTATTTCATTTTTGTGGCGGTCCAACGTTGCACTAAGGAAATCCCACATATCCATATTCGAGACCTCAGTGCGCTTGTTGAATAAGCCATGCACCGCATAGGGCATGTTGCAGGAAAACATCGCAAATTGAAAAGCACGCTGTTCATCTTCAGATGGTGGTGTACGAAATACACGTAGTCGGTCGTGGCCGAGCATCACCCGGTGGTCGGTTCTATGGTAGAGAAGATAACCATATTGAGTATCCGGTGTGAGCTCTTGAAGTTCGAGCACATGCGTCGTATCGGTATCGTAGTTTTCGACTTTGAAGTCCAAACATTGCTCCACTGTCAGTTGGTCTTCCAATTCACTGCGTAGAAGCGGTACGGACCTCAACTTACTGCGCAGTGCTCTTTCGTTGTCCAGTGGGTTGTCGAGACCGTTGCTATGGCGGTAGAGAATCAACGAAA
>MPMU01000142.1 GCA_002238665.1 Gammaproteobacteria bacterium bin55 | reverse complement strand
CAGACCGTCACACATCTTGTCGAAAAAATAAGGGGTTATATACCTTAGTTCCTCTACAGTAATGGTCTTTCTTGGTTGCTCAAATGATTCAAAATCTAGGAGAGCTTGCTGGAAATCTACGATCGCTCGTGATACTTGGGTTTCGTCCATCTAAAATTTCTTTTGTGGTGTATACCTTTGATCGTTAAACGCGTTCTTCTTCGCATTGAACATCCATTATCTATTCACTCAGTTAGAGACCCGTTGCAAGTTCGATTTGATGGGTACTCGCAATGGTCGTCAATGGGTTTTGTCACTTACTTGCTACTCGCGTCTCGGAATTTTTGCGGACCCAGTGGTTTATTGGCAGGACTTGAGTCGTAATTTGCACATTGTTTGATAACCAAACCGCCAACTAGAGGTTTGAGGTCCTGTTCTAGTGCCTTTGCAGAAGACTGTTCATATACCTCTCTCCGAAATTACCACGAAATCTTTGGAGGTATTATGCTCTCTTCGTGACCCTTTTGTTTGTAAGTCCAGATTTCCACGACTTCAGATTCACTGAGTGCTTGGCGGCTCCTCTAAAGTTTATTCAGTACATAGCTGGTTTTGCAACAACACAACCATTAAAACCCTTTCCGCGCTGGGTTACTAACCAATGACTATAACCGGTAACAAGGGGCAGGGAGATCGACTCAAACGCGAATCGACTGGACGTGAATCAAAAGGAGGGTCGTAAGACCGTCCCCAGCTGTTGAACGATTAACAAAAAAGTTACCTTTAAAAGCGTAGATAGCCTATACACACAACAATTTACTACATCACTTAGTTGAGTTAGCTACTACGTTCTTTACCTCACTCCGAGGACTTCGTGGTGTCCAGTTTCAATTGGCGAAATATTGGGCAACCAATCATCACAGGCGCTCAATACGCTCTGGTTGATTGATACACTGCTTGGCTTTCGGAACGCAATCTCTCCTCGAGAGAGAATTGATCATCAAAACCACCAGGTTCGAAAGTCAAATCCTCATTGACCTTGTCCGCCCAACATCGTCCGCCACCCATTGCTCGACACGCATCTACGATGGCTTCGAGGCGATATCGACAATGAACCCGTTTCACGATACTGGACCCGTGATGCATCGCATATGGGTGCTCGGTAGAACACGACCAGTGCTCTGAGTGGCTGTATTCATCGCGGTAACCAGCAACGATGTGTTCAACCCTAGGAATTGCGTGGTTCGGTACCTGTTGCATGTACTTCTTGAATAGCACCTTAAAACGCGGTTCGGTGGGATGTGCACTTGCAGCACCCAGCCAACCCAGCGCTCGGAGATTACTCTTGCGCACCTCTCCGGCTCCATTGAATAGAATGTACGCAAGCCGCGACTGCGCGTACCGAAATCCTCGTCTTGCAAGTTCAAGCAAGATCGGGTATGCCTTTTCGTACTCACCGTCTCTATAGAGCTTATTGGCTTCCTTTCGAGCCATTCTCATCCGTCGGATGTCAGAAACACTCATTTCCTCAGGATCGATCGGTATGCCGTGAAATGAGAAGCCGTACGCAACTACCTCCTCAATGTGATCGTTTTGTAATAATGGTTCAGATGCTGTGGTGTCAGTTCCACCGAAGTACAGTAGAAATTCCCGCCACTCACGGTGAGTGATTCCATCTGCAAAACGCTTGTCGAGCGCTTTGATCTCCTCAGCGTCTGGTCGCATTGCAGCGATCCTTAAAAAGCCTCTATACATTACTTTGTAGTCACTTATGTGAAGGATCATATTCGTTGTCTCTTCTTCTTCTATGAGAGACGTTAATAACAAGCGAAGCCGATCAACGTCGCTGGTTTCGTCTTTAATCACATGATCCAAAGACTCACTTTGCGACATTGCTATCGAGCTCGCTAGCACCGCGAATACACAAAATCCTAGCTGAAGCCAGGTAGAAGTGACCATGATCGAGCAAAATAGCCTTCTGATCAGCAATACCCATACCAGCTTGTTGGCAACTCTTCGATCCATATTACCTCTCCGGTGCGCCCATCATAGGTTATGCAGACTTGCACTTCATAACTAACATTTCCGGCACACCCTCAGGACCCGTCGGGGGACAAGTTTTTGTTCGCGTTTCATAATGGCATTATTTTCTGTGATGAATGAAGGCACAGGTGTCCGGATCGCCTACTACTGGTATACAGTAATCACCTTCATCTGCAACCACCAAACTCACAAATCCACAAGTCAGTAAAAGCGTAAATAGAGTGCTCAACCCTTTTTCTTGAAATGTTTTTCAATTTCCTAATCCTCTTCTTGGTACAAAGTGTGAAATGTGGATTGCCGGAAGGCTTTACTGAACTCTAGCCACATCTCTATAGTGGTTGTACACATAAACAGTTGACGTCAGGAAGCTCAATCCCGCGTCCACGGACAACATGCTACCTTAGCTGGATGCTCAGTGACTACTAAAAAGGAGTGGGTATACATAAAGACCCATGCA
>MPMU01000012.1 GCA_002238665.1 Gammaproteobacteria bacterium bin55 | reverse complement strand
TTGGTTTTAAGGGGAAGTCCTTCCCACATGGCGTAGCAGTCACAGAAGCAGGTATCACCACCAACTGGAGGTGCCTCGCGACACATGAGAACAGAGCCCATAGGTGGTTTGGGTTGCCACGTAGCATCAGCATGCCAGCCGGACGCGGCGTTCGGTACTGCCTCGTCAGAAGGCAGGATCAATAGCTCAGGTAAAGTCTCGTCCTTAAGCTGAAGATTGATATCCTGCGGTGAATTTGGCATGTGTTCGCGTTCGCCAAACTGTGCACCTAGTTCGCCAAACTTCTTGGCATAATCGGCTAGTTGGTGTCGTGTAAGGTGGTTTTGGTTGCGGAACATGATCACTCGACGTTCGAGCCATAAATTGCGCAGGAAATCAACCACTTCAGGATCATGTATATCCGTGGCGAGGTCTATACCGTGCACCACCGTGCCAATACTTGGCTGGAGAGGTTCAAGTTTGAGTTCAAGACCGTTAACGGTGACGGGCAGATACCTTACCGTACCGAAGTGCCCAGTTTCCAACACGTCATCTTGAGAGCGAATCTTGTTCGCTAATTCTTGCCTACTCTCTACTTCAGGATGTCGGGCGAGTGCAACCGCACCTAGCCCCGACGAACGAGAAGGCGGTTTATCTGCTTTAGCCCTTTGGGACCGTTGTTGGTAAAGGGGTACTTCTTCGAGGTTCAGATCTTGTACTTCAGCCATGATTTTTAACCAGTAAAAGTTGCTTGAGATGAGGGGTGGTATTCATGGAGATTGTATCCACTTTTACCGAGATTTTAATGGACTGAAGATTTTTCCAGAAGCGCTTTGGGTTTGTAAGTCAAGCAGAACGTCCTCTTGCAGAGACTTCCCAAATATCCTCCAAGGTCGTGCCGTTAATGACATGAATATGGTCGTAGAGATTGATGGTTGGGTCGCAATGAGGAGTCACCGCGAAGATCAGCTCGCCTAGATCAAAACTTTTGGAAGCACTTTCGCCTACTACAGCACCATGCTCATCTCCCATGAACCGATACTCAAACTCATCGGATGAAAAGTCTCGTAGACGAGGTGGACTGTCGTCCGTCGCAAACGCCTTGAAACCACCATCAGTCGTGACTAGACCCGGAGAATTACTAGAAATGACTCGTGTCGCAACGAAGAGGGATGTTTGAAAAGGTGCAGGTTGGTTATTGGCGTACTCTATGGCCTGATACTGGTCATCCATGAAAGCATATGACCCTGCTTGGAGCTCCGTGAACGTACCAAAGGTCGGGTCCATGTCAAAAGTTCCGGTACCGCCACCCGATATGCAAGGCACCTGAATTCCAGCTACTTCGAGCTTGTGACTTAGTTCATTGATCCGAATCGAGAGGTTGGTTGCACGCACCTTTCTTTGGTCATACGAGTGAACATGCATGAAGTTGCCGGCATAGACTTGGAGCCCACCAAAATTCAGCTGTGGAGAGTTCTCTATGACTCTGATGAGATTTTCAACATCTGAGAAACTAATGCCAGTACGGTGCATACCGGTGTCTACGTCGACGAACACCTTAACAGCCAAACCTCTTTGCCCTGCCCGTTTGGAAAGTCTTTCGACCACATCGAATGCATCGACAACCATCTGCAACTGAATGCCTTGTTCAACTAGGCGGAATACCCGTTCAAAAGACCGTTCAGTTACCACCGGGGATGTCAGCAAAATGTCTTGAATGCCGCCAGCCGCTAATGCTTCCGCTTCCCCAATCTTGGCACAACAGATGCCTACTGCTCCAGCCTGTATTTGGCGTTTCGCGACTTCTACGGATTTATGCGTTTTTGCGTGAGGACGTAGAGAGCATTGATTTTCCTCACAGTGCTTAGCCATAATCTCGAGGTTTTGCTCAAACGATGCTCGATCGACAATCAAGGCAGGAGTTTCTAGCAGCAACACTCCGTCTGGCTGTCCTATGAGATCTGCATTGACTGGAGGAATATTTCTCATAATTGAGATCCACTAGTGAGAAAGTCGGATAACGGGTGACTCCCTTGAAACCAACTATCGAGTAGTTGCATCTTTATCTCCCTAGATGAAGTAGGGAATCACCAACAGAAATAGCTTATTTCCTTTATTCGTCGTTCGTACCTATTCGTCAAAATAAAATTCGCTCTCGAAAAAACCTCGGGATTAGGAGATTTTCGTGCTCAAGGTTGAGAACTTATCACGTCAATTCGGTAGTGTCGTCGCAGTCGACGATGTGTCTTTTGAAATAGGTGAAGGGGAGATCATTGGTCTCCTCGGACACAACGGTGCCGGCAAAACTACCGTGATGAAATTGCTGACTGGCTTTTTGGAACCTAACTCTGGATCAATCACGATAGACGAGACGGATGTGTTGCAGGATCCGACCGCCGCTCGAGTGAAGATTGGTTATCTACCAGAGAATAGTCCGCTCTATACGGAACTATCCGTTATGGACTACCTTCTATTCGCAGCCAAAATGCGCCAGATGGACGAAGCAGAGTCTGCTTCGAGTATCAAGGAAACTGTCGCGGCCACGGATTTAACTAATCGGGCGCTTGAGCCCATTGGCACGCTATCGCGAGGATTTCAGCAGCGTGTTGGCGTTGCACAAGCGATCTTGCATAAACCAAAACTATTGATTCTGGATGAACCAACTAATGGCTTGGACCCGTCGCAAACTCAACAAATGCGGGACCTGATCCTGGGACTCAGCAAATCGGCAACGGTGATTCTCTCTACACATATCATGCAGGAAGTCGAGGCAATCTGTGATCGCGTTCTGATTCTGCAAAACGGCAAGCTAGTGATCGACGAACGCCTGTCAGAACTGCGAAAGAGTAGCCGTGTGTATCTCCACACACCGGTGGCACAATCGCAACTCACATCAGCTATTGGCGATTCTGTTGAGATTGAAAGTGCTGAGGGGGGATTCTTTTTATCGGCTAAAGATGAACCTCCAGAAAAGCTCATTGAGAGGCTGTTACCCGAACTGGTTGGTCAATCAATACCAGTTCAAGGCATTGAGACGGAGCGAAGAGATTTGGAAGTGCTCTTCCGAGATGTAAGTGGAGGGACTCATGCGAATTAATGCCATAAACCAGGTTGCGTTCAAAGAGATCGCACTTTATTTTTCGTCGCCGATTGGTTATCTGTTTCTAGCGGTTTATCTTGGCGTCACACTGTTCGTTTTCTTCTGGGTTGAGTCGTTCTTTGCAAGGAATATTGCAGATGTTCGACCCATGTTTGAGTGGTTGCCGATTCTGCTCATCTTTCTTGCTGCGGCAATCACCATGCGGATCTGGTCGGACGAGCGACGAACAGGCACAATCGAGTTTCTTACTACGTTACCGGCAAAGACCTGGGAGCTAGTTCTCGGCAAATTCATTGCCTGTGTGATTCTGCTGTTGATCGCTCTGTTGCTGACAATCCCATTACCGATCTCAGTCTCACTGGTCTCAAATGTAGACTGGGGACCGGTAATTGCAGGGTATGCCGCGGCTATTCTGTTGGGGGCTACTTATCTGAGTATCGGCGTATTCGTGAGCGCACGCACGGACAATCAGATTGTGGCGTTAATTCTCACCACCTTCCTATGTGGTGTGCTGTACATGCTAGGAAGTCCGTTGTTGACCGATTTGGTCACGCATGGTCTAGCTGAATTTCTGCGAAGTCTGGGAGCCGGTTCAAGATTTGAATCAATTTCACGCGGTGTCCTTGACTTTAGGGATCTTTACTACTATGGATCTGTTGCTGCCACTTTCTTGGTGCTGAATGTCCTGTCACTGCAACAGTTAGGCTGGACCCGCAGGTCCTTCAAGTCCAAGCCACGAACCATTCAGTTAGTCACTGGTCTGGTGATTGCAAACATATTGGCCGCGAACATTTGGTTAAGTACTGTAAAGGTACTGCGTTGGGATGTCACCGAGACTCAACAGTATTCGATTTCGTCCGTCACCGACAATTACCTCAGTCAATTGACTGAGCCGCTGTTGATTCGTGGGTACTTTAGCTCAAAAACGCATCCGCTATTAGCCCCTCTCGCGCCGCAGATGGCAGATTTGTTGCAGGAATATGCAGTCGCTGGCGGTGTTAACGTACGCGTCGAGGTAGTAGATCCGATGCAGTCGCCGGAGATGGAAGATGAGGCAAATACAAAGTACGGCATCCGACCGGTTCCGTTTCAGATCAAGGACCGGTATCAAGCGAGCTTGGTCAATTCCTACTTCGATGTCCTGGTACAGTATGGCGATGAGTACGAAGTACTGGGTTTTCGAGACCTGATCGAAATCAAAGCGCAGGACGAAGCCAACATTGACGTCGTTCTGAATAACCCCGAATACGCACTGACTCGTGCGATCAAGACCGTAATTTCAGGATTTCAGAGTGGTGGTACCACGTTCTCATACATAAACACGCCGATAAAGTTTGTTGGCTACGTCTCGGACGACTCGCGTTTACCAGAGGAGTTGGTAGAAGCAAAAGAGAACATTCAGAATGTACTTGAAGAGTTGCAAGATGAATCAGACGGGAAGTTCACATGGGAGATTGTTGACCCGGAGGCTGGGGACGGAGCGCTAGCGCAGCAAATCTCTACGGACTATGGTTTTCGCCCGATGGCGGCAAGTTTGTTTGATGCAAATACCTTCTATTTTTATTTGACATTTTCCGACGATGAAGTGCTCGTGAGTGTGGGTCTACCAGAATCTAGAGAGGAAGCTCCGATCAAAAAGGCGTTTGAGGAAGGATTAAAACGGTTCGCCAGCGGACTGATGAACACCGTCGCCCTCAGTACACCGGTACCCGCGCCACAAAATCCGTACATGCAACAACAACAGCAAGTTCAAACCACATACAACGAACTCCGTTCTTTTCTCGAAACTGAGTTTCAAGTTGAGACAAATTACCTAGGTGGACCAGTCAAGCCCGCTACCGACGTACTGGTTGTCGTAGAGCCGAAGGACTTATCGGAAGAGGCTGTGTTCCATCTTGATCAGTTCCTGATGCAAGGAGGCACCGTGGTCGTTGCATCTAGTTCGTTCGGCACCACGTTTACCCAACAGTTTTTATCTGCTACACCCACCGTCACGGGGTTGGAGGATTGGCTGGCACATCATGGATTGACCATCGATAGTACTATGGTGCTAGATCGGCAAAACGCGCGCTTCCCATTACCGGTGACTCGCCAGGTTGGCGGATTATCGTTTCAAGAAATCCAAATGTTCGACTATCCGTATTTTGTAGACATTCGTTCGGATGGCTTCCCACAGGAGACGCAGATTACCCAAAATCTAGATCAAGTCGCGTTGGCTTGGTCTTCGCCAATATTGGTCGATGCTGAAACCAACGCAGGTCGCACTGTCACCGAGCTACTTCGTAGTACGGACGAGAGCTGGACAGAAACGAATCCAGATCTGATGCCTCGAGTGAGTGCAGACTCGACGCCCTTTATGCCGCTAGGGGTAACTGAGTCGCAGTTATTAGCTATCAGTGTAGAAGGTCGATTCGACAGTTTCTTCGATGAATCGCCATTGCTAAAGATGGAACCCGAGGAGACTCCAGCCGAGAACGATGAAGACATTGCATTAGGAGAAGACGAAGACGAAGAGGAATCTGAGGAAGAAATTGAAATTGATAACTTGGGTACCGTATCTTCGGTAATTGAACGTTCTCCAGAGTCCGCACGTTTGGTTGTGATAGGCTCGTCTGAGTTTATTTCCGATACATCTATTCGCCTTCTTAGCTCCGCGAGCGGATCGCTATACAGTCAGTCGTTGCAATTAGTCGCCAATGTCGTGGATTGGAGTGTGGAAGATAGTTCACTCATGTCCATTCGCGGTCGAGGGCAATTCAATCGAACGTTACCACCTATGAACGAAGAGACTCAATTCGTATGGGAGGTTACGATTTATGTCTTGGCGATTCTAGGAGTCCTCCTTACGTATGTTCTCGCATGGTCTTCAAGACGACGAAGACACCGAAGGTACCAAATCATGTTGGGAGATAGCGCATGAAAGTCTCGATCTTACTAGGTGCACTTGCGGTACAAGTGTTGATCATCGGCATTGTTTTTGCTGCACAGTTTCAAAGTCCTGAGGGACCAGGTCAGTTTTTAGATTTCGATCCATCCAGTGTCAATGCGATGACAATCGTGTCCGATGAAGAAACTGTTGACTTGCGTAAGAACGACGAACTGTGGGAACTTTCCAATGGACTGCCCGCAGATCAGAACAAAATCTCAGACTTGATCGAGAAAATCTCGAATCTCAATGCAGGCTGGCCGGTAGCTACGAGTGCGTCCACCGCAGAACGTTTTGAGGTGACTGAAGAGAATTTCCAAAAGCGGGTTACACTGAAGAGCAACGATAATGTACTGGCGGATTTTTTTCTGGGTACTTCACCAGGGTACCAGCGTGTTCATGCTCGAACAGACGGTCCTGTCTATAGTGTGAAGTTATCCAACTATGAATTTGGTTCTAAGGCATCGTCATGGTTAAACAAACAGCTACTTAGACCTGAAGGCAGAATCAACAGAATTGAAAAGATTGGTAATTTTGTACTCACGCATAGCGACGAAGGCTGGACCGCATCGGAGGAAGGGGAATTAGACTCGGGGTCCGTAGAGTCATTTGTGCAACGGTTTACCAATTTAACCGTATATGAGATTGATGAATCAGAATTGCCGGCAGTACCTCGTTCGTCTTTTGTGTTGCTTGATGAGTCGGGTGAATTTGAGATAGATTTGTTCTTTGTTGAGGAAGAAGAGGATTGGCTTGCCACATCAAGTCGGGTAGCCGGCCAGTTCGGTATTTCAACCTATATTGCCGAAGACATGGATCAAGAATTTGAGGATTTGCTGGTAGAGGTAGAAGAGGAATCTGAAATGGTAGAGGACGTTACCGAGGAATCCGAGGCAGAATCCGAAATTTCTCCCGGAACTGATTAAAAATGACAGGATTTGTCACTCCCGTGATGTAAAGAAGCGACAGACAATGAGGTATGATCAGATTTCTTATGAGTCTTGTGTAGCTGGTGAGGGGATGAGCCATTTGTAAACCAACACCGCGACAATTGCGCCAACTATTTGTGCAACGATAAAGGCAGGCATGTGAAAGGGATCAATTCCTGAAAAAGTATCTGTCCAAGACCTGGCGAGGCTGACTGCAGGATTAGCGAAAGAGGTTGAGGCTGTAAACCAGTAGCCGGCGGAGATATAGATTCCGACAAGTGCCGCCACAGCTTGGGGTCTGAATTTCAATCCTGCAAGAATGACAAACACTAGGCCAAAGGTGGCTACACCTTCTGAAATCCATTGTGCCACGCCAGTACGAGCATTCGTACCTATTTGCCATATGGGCAGTTCGAACATCAAGTGCGCGAGCCATACACCAAGAACGCCTCCGATGGCTTGTACAAGCAGATAGAGACAAGCTAACTGAGCGGTCACCTGCTTCTGTAGGAAGAAGCCGAGAGTAACAGCAGGATTGAAGTGTGCGCCAGAAATTGGCCCAAAGACTGTGATTAAGACATAGAGGATGCACCCGGTCGCGAGAGTGCTACCAAGGAGCGCAATTGCATTGTTGCCTTCGGACAAGGATGCCGCCATGATGCCTGAGCCTACGACGGTCGTCAGTAATAGGCACGTACCGATCGCTTCAGCACAAAGTTTGCGTGGTAAGTCGGTGCTCAAAGACAAGGAGTAGATATTCAGAATGTCGGCGCGCCGATTTTACGGTGAAAGTGCTATCTAAATATGAACACTCCTCCAACTCTCAAGCAGGTTCTTGATCTACTCTTCCAGTTCCCTTTGAGCGTAATGCCGAGTACGCAACTGATGATTCCTGATTAAGTTTGTTTCTCTTTTAAGTGTTCTAGGATCTCAACTCATACTAAGCTACGAGTTTGAAAGAGTGTAGGATTTTGAATAGAGAAAGTTGGTATACGGAAATCGCTACCTCAATATAAACGTAAGAGTCTGCTTTAGAACCCCTAATCAAACAATGTCAAATCGTAAAAAACTGCCAATTGGCATACAGACGTTCCGCGAATTGCGGGAAGAAGATCATTATTACGTTGACAAGACATCCTTTATTCAGCAGCTAATAAATGGAGGGAAGCACTACTTTCTTTCCCGTCCGAGACGATTCGGTAAGAGTCTACTGGTGGACACTATGAAAGAGCTGTTTGAAGGAAATGAGACGCTTTTCTCAGATTTGACAATTCACGACAATTGGGATTGGTCCGTTAAGTATCCTGTCGTACGTCTGGATTTTAGCGGAGAGAGCTTCAGCGAATCAGATAGTCTTCATATTGATGTCATGGACCAACTCGCTAATCTAGAGTCTCTTCATGGCATTTCAGGCAACTACCAAACTGCTCCTCATCGATTTCGAAACTTGGTTACGACTTTACACAAACGTACCAGTCAACGAGTAGTTGTGCTCGTTGATGAATATGACGCACCGATTCTTAGTACGCTCGATAATCCAGAGCAAGCACGGAAATTTCGAGATTACTTGCGCGGACTGTATTCGAGCATCAAATTTCTGGATTCTCACATTCGTTTCAGTTTTCTCACGGGAGTGAGCAAATTCTCGAAAGTAAATTTGTTTTCGGGGCTTAACAATCTGAGAGACATTACGTTGTCTCCTCAATATTCCGCAATATGTGGGTATACAGATAGGGACCTAGACGAGATTTTCGCCCCTGAGCTAGTATCACTAGACCGTGAGGCTATCCGCGATTGGTACAACGGCTATTCTTGGTGCGGTGAGACTAAGGTATACAACCCATTTGATATATTGTTGTTATTTGCCAATCACGAGTTTGACAATTATTGGAGTGAGACTGGCACGCCTAAGTTTCTAGTGGAAACCTTGATTCGTCGCAGGATCAGTTCTGTACAACTGGACGGTTTAAAGGCTCGCAGCGACTTACTGTCCTCATTTGATGTGGAAGCCATTGCACCAGAAGCGTTGTTGTTTCAAACCGGATATTTAACTATCGAATCCGAGGAGCATGTAGCTGGAGAGACATACTACAGATTACGGTATCCTAATAGGGAAGTGCGGCAAAGTCTTAATGGTGCGCTACTGGACTATATGGTAGGGAATCAATCTAGCAGGAATAGATACAGACTGCCACTCTATGAACGAATATTGGCAGATGATCTCAAGGGATTTGGAAATGTCTTACGTGCGTTCTATGCAAGTATTCCATTTGAGTGGTACACAAACAACGATATTGCTCGCTTTGAAGGTCACTATGTGAGCGTGTTCTACTCGTTAATCATTGGGTTGGGGTTGGGAATATCCGTTGAAGACAGTACCAATGCAGGTCGATTGGATTTGTCTTTTACTTTTGAAGACCGTGTCTATATCTTTGAATTCAAAGTACTCGAGCAGGCCGCTGAGGGGACTGCAATGGCACAACTGAAGTCTCGAAACTATGCAGAAAAATATCGCACGCCATCCACTTCTGTGACTTTGATTGGTATCGAGTTCAGTGCTAAGGAGCGAAATATCGCTTCGTTTGAAGTGGACCGGCTTGTTCTGAACTAGATTGAAATTAGCTCTCTATAGGTAGATTCGAGTACTCTAAGAGAATCTCCCTCATTACCACTCCCTCAACAGTCCGTTTTCAGCCAAATCGATCCATAGCGACTCTGGGATTTCTCTGTTCACGAGCTCTAGATTCTCGTTCGTTTCTTCAACTGAAATTACTCCAGGAATAACCGCGGCAACTGCTTGATGCTGGAGAGGGTACTGGAGGGCGGCGGCACGTATATCGGTGGAATGAGCCTGACAGACAGACTTGATCTCCTGCGCTCGGTCCCAAAGATCATCCGGTACCGGTTTGTAGTCGTATGTGGCCCGTCTTCGTTCTACATTCGTTAAAAGACCAGAGTTATATGGTCCACCAATAATCACGGAAACATTCCTGTCCAAACACAGTGGCAGCATCTCATCTAGTGGTTCTTGTTCTAGGAGTGTGAATCGTCCAGCTAGAAGAAAACAATTTGGATCGAATTCTTTCAGAACTCTTGTACATACTGCTGACTCGTTGACTCCTAAACCTATTGCTCTTACAAGACCTTCTTCTCGCATACGATGCATTTCCGGCAACGCTCCCTCTGCGGCCGCGCGATAGATTTCAGGTTGTTGCTCGTGATGTGTCCATGTATCGATATCGTGACACAGCAGAATGTCGACTCTATCAAGTCCTAGTCGTGTTAGTGAATCCTCCAGCGACCGTCTCACGCCAGAAGCTGAGAAGTCATACTGGATCGCGACAGGCTCGTGATCTCGCATTCCGGCGAAGCGTTCACCTTCTTTCTCTGGGACTAGTAGTCGACCAACTTTGCTAGAAAGTACAAAATCATCTCTGGTTTTATTTGAGAGGTAGCCGCCGAGTCGTTTTTCAGACAAACCGTGACCATAAAGGGGTGCCGTATCGAAGTAGCGAATTCCGCCATCCCACGCTGTATCTAGTATCTGATTGACGCTTTCGGGATTGAGATAGTCCCCGACGGCACCTAAAGGTGCTCCACCAAATCCGAGTTTGGTGACCGAAATATCTGTTTTTCCAATTGTTCTGGTTTCTATATCCATGACACTGCCTTTATTGTCCATTGTTCTGCTTTAGTAAGGTAGACTAGCACGCTTGTGGCCATCCCGTTTAGTGCGACAGTCGCCGAATTCGAGCCACCTTGAATCGTCTTGATTTCCATATTTGACAAGGAATCCAGTTCGAGGTCGGTACCCATTGATTGCTTGGCGACACTTCCTGCATTGATTTCATAATACGCTTTAGCACACAGAGATTTTGCCAGTTCCTCGTCTTGTGCGTGAAGTGCTACATACCATTCTCTGGCAATGTCTAGAGCACTCTGATTCTCTATATCGTCGCTCGGTCGTACGTTGTTGGGGTCGGTACCGTACCGACACTGAATGCCCCAAGATCCTTCCAATCTAGTAACGATGTAAGTCACGCGGTTACTGAGAATCGGGTTGTCGTCCTTATCTACTCGAGTCCAACCACCTTTAATGTGCCATTTGTCTCCAGACTCGTGAACGACTTCAGGTTCAAGACCATTGGTGTGATCCCATCCCATAGCGATGAAGGGTTTCCACGACATTCTTAAGGCATGCGCTTCTAAATCCGCAAGGATGACTGGATCCGAACGCCACGAAAACCGGACATGGGGATAGTGCAGAGCTGCGGAAAACTCGTAAGCATCTCTGGTATTGAATGACCGGAAGAAATTCCAGTAAGCATCTAAAGCACTGTCTCTGCTCAAGCCGGGTACCTATTTTGAAAAACACTAGCATACACCATCATCCGTTACATGTGCTGGACACTGCTTGAATTGGTCCATGCGCTATCTGGCCCGAGTCATTGTTTTAACACTTTAATGAAAGAGCAGAGGAAGATTCTGAATTGTCGGTTTACGACGAATGTAGCCTGCACTTTGTGTGGGTGGAGCTCAAGATATCTTGCATCCTGTAGAGTTCATGCGCTGGCTACACATCATCTCTTAAAATGAGTTTGTCGACCTCATTGTTGTAATTATTGAGGAGCGACTTCGTTGAGTCAACATTTTTCTGAGAAAGCAATGCAACGCGCACCTAACGCCATTGAGCTACCGAGAACGAACAACCCTGCATTCGACAGGACTATGCAGGATATTACGGAATTGAACTTAACAGACAATCTCATGGAATTGGACGTAATCGGCTATACAAGGCTTCGAGGCGTTTTAAACGAGGACCAAGTGAACCGAGCTAAGGACGCGATCGCTCGCGTCATGGAGGAAAAGACCGGGAATGCTGTGGACATAGAGAACGAATCTGGTAGTCACTGGGAAGGGATGTCATTGGCTCACTACTTGCTTTTTGCGGATTCGGTCTTTGAGGAGATTGTGCAGTCATCTAGACCACTTGCCCTCATCCATTACCTACTCGGTCGGCGGGCGGTTTTGAGTAGTATGACCTGTCATTTCAAGGCTCAAGGTGGCCGACCTCTCGCTTTACACTCAGACAATGGCAACGGCATTCCATCGCCGTTCAGCATGATCTCGCAAGTCGCTAATGTGAACTACGCACTCACTGAGTATAGTAAGGAACGAGGTGCACTGGCGATGGTTCCTGGAAGCCACCGGCTATGCCGTTCACCCCGCGAGGACGAAATGGGGTTAGGTGCGAAGAATCTGAACCCTCAAGCGGTATCGATTGATTTGGACCCTGGTGATTGCGTGGTTTGGCACGGTAATACATGGCATGGATCGTTTCGTCGTAACCAGCCAGGTATTCGAATCAACTTGGCAAACTATTTCTGTCGGCAATACATAGTGACCCAAGAAAAATTCGGAGAGCATGTACCCGAAGAATTCCTCCGACGGCATGCGAACAATCCGCAAATGCTCACTCTACTCAATCAACAGCAATCGTACGGCTGGGATGCAAGTGGACCGGACTGGAGTAAGTTTAGCTCTCAGCCTAGAACTCAATTCGACTAGATAGCTTCTCTTACCTTTACAAAGACACTCAGGAAATCAGTCTCGCACTGCCCTAATCATGGCATCAACGGCACTTATAGACAACGTCAAGCAATTTGAGACACCACTGGGTGTTGAGTTGGCCCATGTGCCTGCTGGCTTGCCAGTCCGCGCCGCCGCGTTTCTGATAGACCTTGTAATCAAATTCATGCTCTTAATAGTGTTTGCGGTTGTTCTCGTTTCTATTGGATCGTTTGGTATAGGGCTGTTTCTTATTGTCTTTTTTCTGCTGGACTGGTTCTATTTCGTTATTTGGGATGTCGCCAATAATGGGAAACCGCCGGGGAAAATAGCCATGGGTATCCGTACCGTTCATAACGATGGGACTCCGATTTCACTTGCTGGTTCATTTGTGCGGTCGGTACTGTTGATCGCTGACTTCCTACCCTCGTTCTACATTTGTGGTATCGTGAGTATCTCGGTCACCAGACACTTCAGCCGCCTTGGAGATCTAGCCGCCGGTACGATGGTTGTCTACGACAAGCCGAAGGTCGAGCATGTGGCAAAACGTGTTGACCATGTGCATAGTCTGCCGGTTCCGCTGGAGCAAAATGAACGGTTGAATTTCCTGGATTTTCAAGATCGATTCGATCGGTTCTCCGAAAATCGACAGGTTGAGTTGTGTGAAACTCTGTATCCGTTGACCAATAAGAAAAAAACAGAGTCGACCCGAGTAGTGCTGGGTATTGCAGAAGGCATTCGCCGGTCGGGATGAAACAGGACACTTTCGAACGGCAACGCAAGCCTGTCTGGGATGCTTTTGAAGCATACATAGAAGGTGTTGGGAAGCTACCGAGAAGCGCTACATCGTTTGAAATAGACCGCTTTCTGACTCAATATAAATCTCTCAACCGCGATCTTGCACTAGCACAGAGTCGAGGTTACAGCCAAGGACTGATCGAACACCTCAATGATTTGGTGAATCGAGGGCATCAGCTCGTACATGTGGAGAGTACGAATTGGTGGGAGGCCATTTGGCGTTTCATGGTTAGCGGGTTTCCCTCCAAGATTCGTGAGGCGAAGGTTTATGTAACGATTGCAACTTTTGCATTCCTAATTCCACCTGCGGTTCTGCTCGTACTGATTGTATTAGTTGATCCGTCCTACCTTTACAGCGTGGTGGCACCCGGAAATCTTGAATCAATCGAAAGGATGTATGACCCATCAGCTATCAAGACAGGGAGAGAAAGAGCCTCTGATAGTGACTTCAGCATGTTTGGCTTTTACATTTTCAACAACATTGGGATAGCTCTACGTACCTTCGCTTGGGGCATCCTCTTTGGGGTAGGCTCAATTCTCATTCTTTGTTTCAATGGCGTCTACATTGGCGCGATTACCTACCACCTCACCAACATTGGGTATTCATCGACTTTCTACACATTTGTGATCGCACACGGTGCATTTGAATTGACCGCGCTTGTTTTTTCTGGAGCTGCCGGGCTGATGGTGGGTTACTCACTTTTGGTACCCGGTAGACAGACGAGAATGGGTGCGCTGAAAGAGTCCATGAAGAAAGCCATACAAATCATGATCGGTGTCATAGTCATGTTGGCGCTAGCGGCATTCATAGAAGCGTTTTGGTCTTCCAGTAGAAACATAGAAGACTGGGTCAAATATGCAGTTGGCGCGGTTTTGTGGGTATCGGTGGCGTACTACTTCATCTTTGTAGGTCGACGTGCAACTTGACAGACTAAGTTTCGTGGTCCGGCCAAGACCGGACTGGGGAGCAATCGATCTTGGATTTAGTCTGGCGCGTACTTGGTGGGTGCCGATGTGTTTAAGGGGTGGGATTCTTCTCTTACCTTGGCTTATCCTGGCCTGTACTATCAGCAATTTGTTCTGGGCGATCGTGCTCTTGTGGTGGTTCAAACCCATTTATGAACGGCTACCTTTGTATTACCTCGGTAGTGCTGTCTTTCGAGAGCCAGGGTCATTTTTGGAGATGCTAAACAAGGTGGTTGATGCACAGTTGTTGCTGTCTCTGACGGTGTTCCGGTTTTCTTGGCGCCGATCTGCAGTGTCGGCGATCTGCCTGGAAGATGGTCGGTACCACGACCTCGCTAGACGTCGTAAAGTGCTCTACCGTGACGGAGCGGGGTCTCTGTTTTGGTTGGGATTCCTTGGGTTTTGGTTTGAATTGGTATTGTCCGTCGTGGTCTTTCAGTCCATCACTACTTTTTTCGAAATCAGTGAAAATGCGACTACGGATGCAAGGTTCTTGGATGATGATGTCGTCGTCAACACCGTTTTAGGTTTTAGAAGCATCTTTGTCGATAGTACGTTTGCCGAGCGTGTGGTGTACTTAACCATCTTGTCGGGTTGTATGCTGTGTACTCTCCCCTTCTATGTAGCGTCTGGTTTTTCCCTATATCTGAATCGTCGCACCATTCTTGAAGGGTGGGATATCGAAGTTGGATTTAAAAAACTCATTCAAAGGCTAGGTCTTCTCACTCTCTGCCTGGTGTTGATTGTTCCAGCCGATATCCACGCTCAAGAACCTGTAGACCACGAAACCGCGATCGAAGAGGTGCGGAACTCACCTGATTTCAATCACGAACGCACCGTCAAAATACCGATTGTTCTCAAGTACCTCAGAGATTGGCTGAATGAGCAGGAAGTCACATCTAGTGCGACAAAAACTCCCACATTTTTCAAGGCCCTGGCTTTGTTGGCAGAAATAGCATTTTGGATTGCCGTTCTCGCCTTGTTCGCATACTTCGTGTATCGAGTCATTCAACTGATGGATATTACTGCGATGCGTCCGTCTAAGAGAACGAGAGCGCCACCGCCACAAGTCGTTGAACAGGACCCTCTGACAACTCTTGCTGAGGACATCCTCCCATTGGTGCTTGCCGCCTGGGAACAAAAAGATGTACGTCGAGCGTTTTCGTTACTTTATCTTGGCAGTTTGCGACACCTAAAAAGGAACTTAGGGTGCAATATCGGTGTTGATCAAACAGAATCTGAATGTTTACGTCGTACTCGACATCTAAGCTCGGACCTCAATGATGCTTTCAGGCGCATAACGTTACTCTGGCAGAGAGTCGCCTATGCAGGCGATACCGTTACGAATGACCAGTTTGAGCAGTCTCTAAATGAGTTTCGTACGTACTTCCACCAAGCATGAGCATGGTTCGCGTTCAACTCAATAGTTCTGTACTGACGCTGGCAGGAGTCGCTACGCTACTCCTTTTGATCTTTGCCTTTTTCTATTTTCAAGAATGGGTGACTATCCCGCTTGAACGCGGGTTCAGTCCTGAAGCTACACGTGATTCCCATTTCGCCATGTCGAAGTACCTGGAAAAACGAGAGATTACCTTTACTAGAACAGACGAATTTACAGAGACTTTCGAGAATTCAAACACCCGAACTACTGCGATCTACCTACCTGTCGCCACCAGTATTCTTGCACCTGTGGATGCTGAATTAGTGCTTGATTGGGTCCAACGAGGCGGCACCCTCCTGTATAACGCCAATCGATCGTTTGATGATCTGGGTGTGCGTGAGAACGATCCCATCCTGGAGGCTGCCGGCATCCAGCTGAACTATGAAAACAATGCGCGGAGACGCCAGCTCAACGCAAAAATTCGACCTTTTCAAGCCGGTTGCACAGTTGACGAAGAAGCGCTCCGATCTGTCAACATTAATGGCGAGCGGCTACAGGTGACGCTCTCTCATTTTCGCGACTTTCAGTTGATTGTCGAGAATGGCGTTAGTCGGATAACTGCAATACAGGCTAATAGATATGGTGCGGGATGGGTGGTAGCCGTACCTAGTAGCTTCCAGTGGTCTAACTTTCAATTCTTCTGTAATGACAATGCGAGACTTGCCTACCAATTGATCAACTATGGTAGTTCTGGATCAGCGAAAGAGTCCTTCGTCTGGATCAAACCAAAGGATTATGCGTGGTTAACCGATAGGCTTTGGGAGAACTATCCGGCCTCCATTCTCCTGCTGTTGGCGATTTTCTTGCTCTGGGTGCGTAAAGTCTCAATGCAACATCTCCGACAGTTCCCGGTTACTGTGCAAGGTCCAAGATCAATTATTGAGTACGTGCAGAGCATCAGTCATCTTCAGTGGCGAACTGGTGCAGGCACGGATTTATTAGAGAATCAACGTAACAAAATCCGAAGGCAAGTCAGTAAACAGACTGGCTCTGCCGACGTAGTAAGTACACTCGCGGATCGATCAGAGTTAACACCCGAGCAAATTCGAACCGCATTACAGAGTGATCCAGGAAGGAAAAAACGCACTTTCATAGAAATACTCAAAACACTCAATCTACTAAGGCGTAAATTGTGAACGAAGAATCTAGCCCTAGCAACGCTCCTCCACAAGAGGAATGCCACGAAACTGATCAACTTGCAGTTTCACAGGATTTACTACAGCAAATCCGTACGGCGGTAAACGAAGTAGTCATCGGACAAGAAGCTGTCGTGGATCAAGTATTACAGTGCTTCATAGCAGGCGGTCACGTACTTGTAGAAGGTGTACCCGGATTAGCGAAAACACTCTTGGTTCGCGCATTGGCAAGATGCTTTGATGGCGCGTTTCAACGTATACAGTTCACCCCGGACCTGATGCCCAGTGATGTCACGGGGCATTCACTCTACAACATGAAAGAGGAACAGTTCGAAACTCGGAAAGGTCCGATCTTTACGAATTTACTCCTTGCCGATGAAATTAATCGTGCACCGGCCAAAACCCAGTCAGCACTTTTGGAAGTAATGCAGGAACGGCGGGTCACGATTGCGCTGGACACTTTTTCTATCGATCATCCTTTCATGGTGCTCGCCACGCAAAACCCAATCGAACAGGATGGCACTTATCCGTTACCGGAAGCACAGTTGGACCGCTTCATGCTGAAGGTTCTCATTGACTACCCAGAACACAGTGCTGAACGACAGATAGCTACTAACTATGCCAGCGGTGAAATGCGGGACACACTTGAAGTGACATCGATTGCACCGATCGTAACCGCTCAGCAAGTCAACGAGATTCAGGATTCGGTCGTTAAGGTCAGGTTCGACGAAGCGGTTCTTGACTATGTGGTACACATCGTCCGGGAGACACGTGTCAACAGGAATTTCTCGATTGGTGCGGGACCTCGAGCGACACTTGCAATGATACGTTTAGCACAAGCGGGTGCATTGTTGCAATCCCGCGATTTTGTGACTCCCGATGACGTGAAGGATGTCGCCGCACCGGTACTTCGGCACAGGCTGAGTTTAACTGCTGATTTGGAGATTGAAGGGGTCGACGTTGATGAGGCAATTAGTCAAATGCTAACCGCCACTCAGGCTCCGCGAACGTGAAACCAACTTGGTTTCTCATCGGCTGTATGGGAGGGGTGTTTGTAATCAGTCTCCTGCAGATAAGCTGGTTATCGTGGCCGATTTTGTTGGCGGCTGTGGTGGGTTTTGCCGTCGTTGATGGTATAGGAGTCTCATTCCGTCGGAAATTTAAAGTAGAACGCACGGTACCGTCTGCGGTGTCAGTGTTTAAGAAGGCGAAAGTGCAGCTCACTATTTCTCACGAGCACAGAGCCAAAATCTATGTGAGCGTCGTGGACCACTGCCCTCCTGATTTATCGTCAGATTTTTCTACCTTTACGGGGTGGATAGATAGAGGTCATCGTGTAACACTTAGCTATGAGATTAAGCCAACAACCCGAGGCCTGCACCGCATTGATTCGGTAGGATTTCTGATTCGATCACCACTGGGTCTTTGGTGGAAGCGAATTCGTGTCACTGAGTCGAGCCAAATCAGGGTCTATCCCGACTTTGCTTCTATCACGAAGTACCTTGAACTTTTGCATGACCAACGTACCTCGACGCTCGGTATGAAGCAGATACAGAGAAGAGGTAGTGGCATGGAGTTCCAGCAGTTGCGAGACTATCGCCAAGGCGATGCACTCAATTGGATCGATTGGAATGCCACATCGAAACGACGAACGCTCATTTCTCGGGAGTTCGAAGATGAAAGGAATCAGACACTGATCTTTCTACTCGATACAGGTCGTCGATTACGGTCTAAAGACGATGAGTTGTCACACTTTGACCACACACTCAACGCAATGATGCTACTCAGTTATATTGCGCTCCGGCAAGGAGATTTAGTGGGCGTTCTGTGCTTTGGTAAGCACAACCGATGGATTCAGCCAGTTTCAGGTGTGGTTTCAATGAAACGAATCCTGAACTCAGTATTTGACCTTGATAGTGGTCCAGTGACCTCGGATTATGTGGACATGGCTGAGCAACTGGAACGCGTTCATCGAAAGCGTGCAATGACCATGCTGTTGACTAACATCCGAGACGAAGACTACGAACTTAACGACGCGTTGCGGACGATACGAAAAAGACATGTTGTCGTGCTGGCAAATCTTCGAGAGAGAGCACTGGAAGAGGTACAACGACAGGATATCAGCTCATTTCAGGACGCTTTGGCTTCTGTAGGAGCCACAAACTATTTACAAGAGAGAGAGAACTTACAATACCGATGTGCCAAAAACTGTCACATGGTTGTTGATTCAGTTCCACAGGAACTCCATGTAGACTTGGCAAATGCTTATTGGACAATTAAGAGAGCGGGGAAGCTCTAAATGAGTGACGATTTAAATAGACCTGGACCAACAATCAATCCTTATCGTGCACCTCTATCCGAAGAGCCTTCGTCGGCAAATTCTGATGTGGTCCAACTGGCGAAACGTTGGCGAAGACTGGTTGCACGAATCCTTGACGCAGTCATTTTGAGTCCGGTCTTGATATTGGTGTTTTTCATTGTGTTCCGGGATGACTGGCTCAATTCGTTCCTAGCTGAGATAGTTGCACCGCAGGATTCTATGGGTGCGCTTGATGTTGTCTGGACTGGAACCGTATTTAGTTTTCAAGTTTTGGCGCTTCAGATCATCGTTTATACGCTCGTCAATGGTTATCTACTCGCAAAACGTGGACAGAGCGTTGGCAAGTGGTTAATGAAAATTCGGATAGTGGACTATTACTCAAGTGAAATCACACCTTTGAGATTTTCTCTGGTGCTACGTGAAGGGATTGCCTATTTACTCGGCATTTTCGGGCTTCTCGGTACACTGGTCAGCTTAGTGGATGTACTGTTCATTTTTGGTGGAAAGCAGCGATGCTTGCATGACTACTGGGCCATGACTAAGGTCGTCAATGTTGGCTTCCTCGACGAGGAGAAGAACGAAACACTAGCCGCTTTGAGAGATTCTCCGAGATGATCTACTGACGCATATTCCTAATTACTCCAACGAAGTTTCATTTCCTTAATGTAAATGATTATCATTAACATCGGAATTTGGATTGATCGAGAGAAAATCAAATTCCAGCCAACCTAAGGGTCCAAGAAATACACTAGAACATGCCCCTAAATCCGAATCGCAACGATTCGACATTTAACAAATCTTTGATAAAGATTTTCAGCCTAATTGTGGTTGCGTTAATTGGATCAATGGGACATGGCAAGCAGAATCTGATTGAGCAATATCGTCAGCCAATCTCTGAATGGCCACCCATTGAGGTGGATGAATCTGTCAATGCGCAAAAGCTAGCACCACTTCCACAACTACCTGAAGTTGAATGGCATACACCTGCCACTGAAAACCTTGGTAAGCAACTCTTTTTCGACCCCCGTCTATCTAAGTCTGGTCAGTTCGCCTGTGTGAGCTGCCACCATCCTTCGCAGGGTTGGACAGACGGTAGAAGAGTCTCCGCAGGGCACGATCGAAGCGAGGGAACTCGTAATAGCATGACGTTAATCAACGTCGCATATTTTGAGAGTCTGTTTTGGGATGGCCGAGCAGAAGGCCTGTTGGACCTAATACTTAAACCCATACAGAGTCCAATGGAAATGAACTCTGATTTGGACGAGGCGATTGACCGAATCAATGCTATTGACGGGTATCGGCCATTTATTCAAGAAGCGTTCGATAGCGATCAACTTACACCCGAACGCTTGGCTATTGCGATAGCCTCCTTTGTACGCACTCGGGTCTCGTTCCGAAACGACTTTGACCGATTCATGCAAGGCGAACACTCGCGCTTGACCGAGCAGCAGATTGAAGGTCTGCATCTATTTCGAACTAAGGCAAAGTGCATGAATTGCCATCATGGACCGTTGTTGTCAGACGGTCAGTTTCATCACACTGGTTTGAGTTATTACGATCGACGATTTGAAGATCTTGGTCGCTTTGAACACACCGGAGAGTACGACGATAGAGGTAAATTCCGAACACCTTCACTCAGAGAACTCAGTTTCACCGGACCGTGGATGCACAACGGCTTATTCACCAATTTCACGGGCATATTGCGAATGTATAACCACGGCATCACGTTCAACAGTCGAGTTCAGAAAAAGCCAGGTGCGCCGCCTCTTTCTCCCTTGATTCAACCTTTGGGAATGACTATGGAAGAAATCCAGGCTCTCGAGTCGTTCCTCCACACATTAAACCGAATCCCGCACTTTGTGAGAACACCTGATCTTCCAAACATGGGTTCAAATCTTTCCACCAAAGTTTCAGAGTTACACACAACCAACGAAAAACCTCTTCTCATCTCAGAATAAATTCGAGGTAAAACAGTGAACACGTTACAAACCACTAAAGCTATTACGGGACTGGCCACAGTATTGGCGTTTACAGTCTGTATGGCACAGCAAGAACCAAGTGAAAGCGAAGAACAAGCGGAAGAAGGGGAGGCGGTAGTACTCCCAATTCAAGTTGAAACCACCGTTCTACCGCTAGGTAAGCATGAATACTCTGCCAATCTCATTAAGAACGGTCCTCCTGGTGAGCGAAACCTATCAGATCTCTTACAACTCAACCCTGCGGTTGATTTTTCCAGAAATAGCGGACTCTCAGCAGGTGCGGCTTCCCTACGACCGGGCGAGATTTCGGTTCACGGACAAGAGTACTACCAGAACCTATTTCTCATCGACGGCGCGGATACCACCAGTGATTTAAATCCTGGCTCGTCGGAGGACCAGTTCGCAATACCTAGCCTCGTTAACCCGATTGGAGGCAGTTCACCGCAAGGGTATTACATAGACACTTCATTGGTCGATTTGGTGCAGGTCTACGACAGCAATGTTCCAGCGGAGTTCGGTCGATTCACGGGAGGTGTTGTATCCGCCGAACTAAAAAAGGCGAACAGCGGTGAACGACAGGCCAGCATTACTTGGGGGCACAGACGAGACGAATGGGAAGAATACCACCTGACAGAAGATGACATTACGACTGCCGACAAGTACCGCGGGGTTTACACGCCAGACTATGAAAAGAACAACCTTTCAGTTTCAGTTCTCCAACCAATATCTGAGAATACTGGCATATTGATAGGTCTATCCCGAAAGACGTCAGAATTCGCACAAGAGTATGAGGATGACACCGACACGATTCGGCAAATATACTACGACGATAACATAGACAACCTTACTGGGAGGATCGACACGATCATGTTCGGTACAGAAGTCGGCATGTCAGTTCGATATAGCAATCGTGCACATGATGGTCTCACGTCCACCACTTACACAGGAGGTTTCGTCAGAGAGCACGAAGGCTATGGATTTTCAGTAGATGTGGAACCTCTAGAGCTTGAGGGTCGTGTGAAGTTGAAATTCTCCTACGATGTAGTGACTGACTCGATGGATAGCGAATCGAGCATGTTCGTCTATCACGAGTATCTTGAGAACAGTGGCATTTCTCGATTCGATGGGGCGTTTGGTGACATGAACCAGGAGCAAACACGGTTCAGTTTAAGTGAAACGTACGAGTTCATGCCGCTAGAAATCTTTGGTAACGAACACCGATTTACCATTGGTGCTGAAGTCCGGCAAACTGTAAGTTTCTACGAACGGCCTGAAACGATCACCTACGAGCAGTACTATTGCGTTCGCGATAACGGTAGTAATGGCTGCGTCGATCAAGACGGAGACGGTCTGAGTAGTAGCGGTGACGAATATCTAAACCGAAGGTTCTTTTATCAAACTGGGAAAGTACGTGTGCGCTACCGAGACAGTGCTGCTTTTGTTGAAGATCTGATAGAGTTTGGACCGTTTAATCTCCGACTAGGGTTGCGCGGCGATACCGAAGCTTTTCTCAATGAATTCACGATCTCTCCTCGGTCTGTCCTTACCTGGAAACCTCAAAACGTCCAAGACTTGACCTTATCAGTGGGTCTCAATCGCTATTACGGGCGTTCCTTCTTACGGTACAAGCTAAATGACGCAATCTACGGCTGGCGAGAAAGTTATGCGAATCTGCCACGTCCTCGTGGTCGACCCGGCGAGGAGGTACCTTGTTCAATCCCAGCATTCACGAACTGTACACATCTGTTATACGCTAATCGCTCAGGTGCTTCCGACCTAAAGTCACCGTACTCAGATGAACTATCGTTTGGATTTAGTCGACCATTCTTCGGTCTTAACACAAAGACAAATCTTGTAATGCGGCAGAGTAGAGACGGCGTATCAAGATCTCGTATAGATGGTCTCTACTACTATAACAATGACCGAGAAAGCGACACATACAGTCTTACGTCCTCTCTCAGTTTGGTGAATCCGCTGGAATTGGGCCCATCGGAGACATCGCTATTTCTCAATTTGAGCTATCGTCAAAGCACCGGCAATTCACAGAGTGACGATGCCTATGACGCAGATGTCGAACGCGAACTGATTTATTACAAGAACAAATTGATCGAACCCACTGAACTGCCAGCGTGGGACTACAACATTCCGTTCGGAATTTCATTCCACTCGGTCACCGATTTTCCTAGTTGGAACATCCAATGGACCAATTTCTATAACATCAGAGCGGGTGGAACCGTCGCACGGGATACGCGAGATAACTATGATGATCCCGCCACAGGGATGGAATATGACATCTACGAGGACTTCGATTTCGGCGGAACGTTTACCGTAAACTCACAGATTCGTTGGAGTCCAGCCGTTTCTGATTCATTCGAGCCGACTCTACTTTTAATAGTCAATAATCTGTTCGATGACGTGTCAGATCAAAGTTTCATTAGCACTCGTAGACGATTTACGGCTGGAAGGTGGTTCTCATTGGAATTAGGTGTGAGGTTCTGAGAGGAAATGGAAGAATTGTGAATTGGGGTTCACAGTTCTTCAGTACTACAAGGTGTTGATCGATGGGTAGTTCTACTCTAAAGTAAATGGCTGAATTGATTACCGAAAGTCCCGTAGTTTGGGTGTTGTTGCTCATGTCGGTGGTCGCATTGACCATCATATTGATCAAGCTCTGGCAAATGTTTCAACTTAGACCAGAAGCGCACGAGGTCGTTGAATCTGCCCTCCATGAGTGGATTACTGGAAACAGACAAGACGGGTTGAAAACCGCGATGTCGAATAGCTTTGGCGCAGATATTGTGCGTCGCGCCATGCATGGGATGCAGAAAGGAACTAATGAGGCCGCTCTTAGAGAAGATCTAGAGAGGCGAGCGCTGGCGCAGTTAAACGGACTTCGTTCGTTATTGCCGGCATTAGAGGCGATTGCTACGCTGAGCCCTCTCTTGGGGTTACTGGGAACTGTGTTAGGAATGATTGAAGCTTTTCAAGCGATGGAGGCCGCTGGGAGCAGAGTGGATCCATCTACTCTGTCTGCAGGGATTTGGCAAGCGTTACTCACGACCGCAATTGGGTTGACCGTCGCAATACCTACATTAGCTGTGTATAACTGGCTAGACCGAAAAGTTCAGCGTTCATCTAATTGGCTTGACGATGTAATCACACGGTTATTCACGTCGCAACGCGGTGTTGAAGTGGAAGATTAATCCGTGCCTGGAAATCTGAGTGTTGCGCTAGTTCGAAAACGATCCAAGGTCAGTCTGGTGCCATTGATTGATGTGGTGTTTATTCTGTTGCTGTTTTTCCTACTTTCGACTCAGCTAAATCTACTTCACAATATCGATGTCAATTTCCCGATTTCAGTGGATACGAACGATCCTCCCGAAGTGCGTACTTTGTCTCTGTTGGACAATGAAAACACGTTTACTTATCTAGGTTCTCGATATCAGGCGACTGACCTCGAGTTAGTTCAATCATTGTTGGTCAACGATTCAAAAATCGTCTACTCAGTTGTTTGCGCTGATGAGGTTGAGATTCAAGGATTGATTAGTTTTGTCGATCAATTGAGTGCGGCAGGCATCTCGAACGTCTCTATTCTGGAAGGAAAGTAGTGCTAGCGAATACAGAACAGCCGAGTAACTTACAGGACAGTTCGATTATCCCACTCATTAACGTAGTGTTCCTGATACTGATCTTTCTGATCATTACTGGGCAGCTTATGGAGTCTGACATCGTGGATGTGGATATTCCAGAATCTCTGAGTGAGTCAATACCGCCCGAAGAGCCACTCACATTGATCGTGACTGTAGATAACGAGATCTACTTTGAGAATACAAGAGTGGATTCGAGCGAAATTCGAGAGCGAATTGAGGACTCTTGGGTCGAGAATACCAACACACCACCCGATGTACTCATAAAAGCAGATGGAAAGTTACCTGTGAGTAGCCTTCAACCGATACTTGAAAGTCTTAGAGAAGCGCAATTACAGAAAGTAACCATCGCAACCCTTCAACGTACGTCTTGATCTATTTGGCTGAGTAGGTCAATATGTTGAAGCGATTGGTGTCTTGGGCAAAGCAACGGACCGGAAATGTGGTTTGTCTGCTCGTCGCAGCATTTGTCCATTTACTCGTGCTGGCAACCTACAGTATTGCGAACCCTTATGGGGCTGAGCAAGAAGGTCATGGTGGCATTGAAGTTGGAATAGGTCTAGCTACTCCCACAGAGGTACCCGAACCCGTTCCGGAGCAAGCAGAACTAGAGTTGGTAGAACCAGCTATGACCGTACCTGAGACTCCAGAATTGACTGAGCGTATGCCGGATATTCCGGTGATTGAACTGCAGATTGATCGACCAACACTGGTCTTGCAACCTATTTCGACGGACCTTGATTTTGATTTAGATTCGATTAAGGAACAGATTACGTCGAGTATGCAGACCCAAGTCGGTTTCGGTAGCGGAGCAACCCCAACCTATGGTGGCGACCCGTCTGTACGAATCAACTATGTGGCTCAAGTCTCAGCGCGTCTAAATCGTTTTAAAACTTATCCAAGGGAGGCCCGACAAGCTGGCCATGAAGGTATCGTCATGCTGAACTTGGTGATCAATAGAGATGGGAGCGTGAGTTCGTTTGGGGTACAGAATTCTGCCGGATTTCAAACTCTTGACAACGCTGCATTAGAGATGGTCGAAAGAGCTGCACCTTTTGCACCCTTTCCCGTCACGTTATCCGAGGATTCTTTAAGGTTCAATATACCAGTCACATTTACGATTGAATCGCTTTGATCCAATCAGATAACGGGATCAGTCATAACCACAACCTCATTACATAAATCAGATAGTCTGAGTACCCAACATCTAGACCGGTACGTTAAAAGGAAATTGAATTAAATTGCGATTTTCCGTGAAATCTCTGGTGTTACAGGTTCAAAACGCTAATATCTAGCTCCTGTAGACTGGGCTTTTTTGGTGCTTTAACGCATTGTTGATCGATATTGCCCAATCTTCGCCTCATTAGATGCTGTCAGGAGTCGGACTTTGCGTAGCTTTGAAGAAATGGAATCTGTCTTCATCCTGCCTATTGAGAAGATTGAGATCGATACAAGGAATCGTGACGATATTCCAGCTATTTTCGTTGGATTGCAGTATCTGTACAGCAACATGGAGTTGCGGCAACAGGTGATGACCTTGATGCGTGATCAGGTGACTTTAGACAGCGACCATGACACTGGACGACCGGGGATGAACTGGTGGCGGGTACTGGTATTGGCGACAATGAAAAAGGGCTTGGACTATGACTATCCTCGTCTACAGGACATATCTAATAATCACAGCACGCTACGGCTGATGTTGCAACATGGGATAGAAGACCGATATTACTATACCGAACGTATCATCCAAAAGAATGTCGACTTACTACCGGTTGCGGTGCTGAATCAGATTAGCAATTTGTTGGTACAGGAGGGTTTAGCAGTCGCAAGAAAGAGACCCTGGCAACTGTTACGTCGCCCGAGTTGATTCGTTTGTGGTGGAGATAAATCTCCATCCACCTACGAAGTTTAAATTGCTATCAGAGGCGGTCGATACTGACCCAAGGTTGCAAGTTGGTGGAATGTTATATCTGAACAAGTGCTGGAGTCAGTGGCAACACCACCTCACGAAAGGTTAGAAGGTATTCAACCGCTTTTACGCAGACGCTAGTTAATCCCCGTAAACCTCTTCAGCACGACAAAATGAACTTTTAGATTTACTACAAACAATACTTGAATTACCCGCTAGATCCTTCCATGTGATCACGTAATCTGCGACATCTTTTGTCTCTACTTTCCTATTCTTACTACAGAACCAACGGCTTGAACATAAGAGGACCAAGAAAACAGACACATCTTGGTCTTCTCGGCTCTCTCGGATATCAGCAAGATCTTTCTTATATTTTTTTATGTCATCGCTGGAAAATCCTCCCTGTGCTTTGGCTTCAACGATAACAAGCTGCCGATCAGAAATGAGAGCGAGATCGAATTTCCGTTGCTTGTTTCCCTCGGCTTCGTGCCCTTTGGCTTTGTTTGAGTGACGTAGATCGCGATAGTAAGCCATCTCATATGCTACCTCCCAATTCTCAGTTTCATTGAGGGACTTACCTGAGGCATTCTTGGAGCACACATGACATTCGTTGATAAATCGAACGAACTCCTTAGGATGATCTCGTATTTCAAGGTACAAATCTGCGCAAAAATTACGTTCTTCTCTAGTAATGTCAAGCCACGTTTTGCCATCCAACCACTGAACCATTTTTCTTTTTCTAGATTGTCGGACAAACCATTGTAGCAGAATAGTGCATATGTGAAACTAGACCTGCGGTAATGCCATAGAGGCATGAACCGATGTCCGCAGAAAGAGCTTGTAGACATTGAAAGTAGAGAGTGTCTTTGGTAATAGTTCACTCCATTTCGTTGTCTACTCGTGCATGAGCAGGGTTGGTGAAACGGAATGCTGGTGTTCGTAACGTGCGCATTTTTACACAAAAATGTACAGTCGTAAATTAGACGCGAAGTATCTATCGAATTGTGTACACTAAAGCATATAACTCCCTTCAGGTTCGATTCATGGTTGCAAAGCATCCAATCAGAAAATCGATTCGTCTAGCGAGTTCGTCCTCACTATATTGCTTCACTTCACCGACTCCCCAGACCGGTCCTGGCCAAGCTTCATCCTGTTGTGATCTCCCAATTACGTGGACATGTAGCTGTGGGACTTGATTGCCAAGTGCGGCGACATTGATTTTTGAGATATTCTCGATTTTTTGAAGAGCTCTAGAACAGATTTCGATTTCTTGAAATAGCTGAAGTCTATCCTCATTGTCGATTTCGTGCAGGTCTCTCAAGTCGCTTCTTTGTGGCACAAGAATCAGCCAAGGAAAACGAGAGTCGTTCATAAGCAGTACTTGGCACAACCCCCATTCTGCAAGGAATGTGCAATCTTCAGAAAGTTTTGGATGTACGCTGAAGTTTTCTGTCATGGGATTGTCAAATTAGAAGGACGTTACCTCTAAAATCTTAGTGTTCAATTTAATCGAAACTTAATCGAAACTCTGAAGGTGTAAATGGCTGAAGTTGCTCCACAGAACCAAAACGTTGACATGGACCTTGAATGGATGGATAAAACAGGGTCTTGGGATACAAATGCTGAGCCGGGACGTAATGGTCTTACGCTCGCCGATATTCAGATTGGCGATTACGGTGAGATTCCGGATTATTCAAGAAACTTAAGTGGTCGCCCTCGTGGTAGTGCACCTCGTCCTGATAGTATGCGACTAGGGAACTATACGGTTCGTGAGAAGAGCGAAATCTGGATGGACAATGCGTCTTTTCTATATGAGGAAGCGCTTCAGCGGCAATGGAGTTCGGCGACGGACGTACCTTGGGAAACTATCGAACCACTTCCTGATGATGTAGAGCAAGCCCAGTGCCAAATGGCAACGTTTCTTACAGAGGTTGAATTTGTAGCTGGCGATGTACCTAGCCGGTGGGTTGCTAAGACTTCCCCTGACTTTTTTGAAGCCCGACAGGTGCTCCTAGCTCAGGTAAACGACGAATCCAGACATATGGACGTATTTCGAAAGCGTGCACTGGCGAACGGTGGTGGTCTAATGCGGTCGACGGGATCAACCGCCGGATTTGTAGGTGGCATTGATCTGTCTAGAGACTTTACCGAGATGTCGTCGCGGTTACATATTTCTGGCGAAGGTGCGGTCCTGACTATCTTCCGCATGGGCGAATTGATGGCCTATAACGATGCTGAGAAGACTATTTACCGATTGTGTGCACAGGACGAAGCTCGTCACGTTGCGTTCGGAGTCATGCACATGCGCTATATGTCTGAGCATGCGCCTGAAAGAAGAGATGAGATTCACTCGTACCTGGATGAAGCGGAAGGTGGTCTGCTCACGTCTGCGGCGAATCCAGCCGGGACTTTGAATCAGACATCGGAATCTCTTGCAATCCTGTTAGGTGGCGGCATCAAGAAATTCGATGAGGGGTGGCGAAAGTTGGTTGCTATTCGAAGACGTCAGCTGATGGAGTATAAGAAGCGAGTAATTTCTGCAGGGTTTGGTGAACGGTTCGAAAATGGTCGTTCTCGACTCACCGAGATTATGGAACAGGCTGCAGCGTAAATTGGCAAAGAAAGTAAAGAAGAAGACAGAAGAGTCCACCAGCACACACGTCAAGCAACTTAAGAACTTCGAAGCAAAGAAAGAAGAAATTGAGATCCCCGAACCCCGTCTAAATTGGATGGGTATCACTCGGGAATGGGGCGTTAAAGTCCTACCTGGTGAGAAAGGTTTAACACTTGGCAGTCTTAATGTAGGTGTCTATGGCGAAATACCTACCACATGGTCTGACCGAGGTCGGAACCCACGGGGTGCAATCGCCTCTGGCGCACGTCTGCCACTTGCCATAAGTGTTCAAGATAAGGCCGATTTATGGGCCAACTCTGCTGCTACACTCTATGAAGAGGCCATCCAAAGGAGATGGATCCCTGCTACCGACATTCCTTGGGATCAACTCGCGCCACTGCCAGACGACATTGAACATGCAATCTGTCAAGTCTGTACCGAATTGATGCAATATGCGAATACCGACATCGAGGTTATCACGAACTGGCAACACAAGATGGCCTATGGCTATCACGAAGTGAAACAATACCTCGCCACAGCTAGCTTTGATGGTGCACGTCGGTACGAGGCTTTTCGTAAGCGAGCCTTATCTAATGGTGGTGGATTAGGTCTGGAAAGTACATGCCAAGTAAATCGTGTACTTCTGGAGAGTACCGGCGGTTGGACTGAGACCGTTGCTACTTGGGTATTCAACCGCCTGCTGTTCGCATTAACTATCTGTCGATATCTTGAACGCTTTGCATACAACGAAGCAGAAATCAAGCTCTATCAGTATGTGGGCCAGGATCTGGCACGGATACTCAGTTACGGCATTGATCATCTCCACTATGCCATGAATGCGGATCCAGAGAAACGCGCCAGCGTTGGGATCTCGATTACTATTGGCGATGCGTTTCTGGTAAGGGATCTTCGTGATCCGGTTTTAAAGGAAGCGCTCTCGATTATTTTCGGTGCCGGAATCAATGGCGTTAACAAAGACGGACTAGATACCTTCTACGAAATGCTTGATACCTACGTGAAGGAATATCTCGAACTGTGTGCATGGCTCAAGCTAGATCGCAAGTTGGAACAGATGCCAACTATATTTCAGGCTGATAAGAGAAAACGTTGAGTCGAGCGAAACTTTCGTTTCCTTCCGTAGAGTGGTTCAACGCAGTACGAAAGGAATTCAACACCGACGAGGAATTTCACCGACGCGGTGCAGGGCATTGTAACTGTGTTGCTGGCGTAAAAGTAGGTGACGATGTGTTTGTCTTGACTTTTGAAGGGCAGGAATGCACCTCAGTAGAGCAGAGCGGTGAATTAGCGTTGGCAGATGCTGACTTCTATATGTCCATGGATGCGGTAGATTGGCAGGAGATGTTGGCAAACATTTCCAAACATGGTCATGCTGTCGGCGATTACACGCTTAATACCTTGGACCTAAATCGGTTCGACGGGCTTGCCACCTCGGTTCATGGTGATCAATTTCGAGAGGATATGTTTTTTCGATTCAATCAGACACTTCAGTTTTTCTTTGACGCATCAAGCAGAATTGACACGAGATTTGGCTAATGGCAGTATTTGATTGGATGGAACCCGCGAAAGAGGAAGTCAACAGCTCCTCTGAATTTAGAAAACTTGGTAGTGTGGATATACGCCTCGCTTTCAAGTCGGGTAAACACTGCAATTTGGTGCACTTTCATGGATTTGAGGTAGGTGACATCAAGTCGCTTGACCCTGATTTGCCGTTTTCAGAAGCCGAAGTCATGGTTGAAATGTCAACCAGGAACTGGAATAGCTACATGAAACAGCGAGCAATACGTACGACTCACTCGTTACAGAGCGTAGACGTAGACAAGAGCATAATCTCCGCATCGAATCCGCTTAAGCGGAGACTTTTTGAACGCTATCAACGGTCTATTCAGGCGTTTGTAGACGCAGGTGCGCAATGGAACGCCCGTCGTGCCAATTTATGAGTATCGTTGTAATGAATGTGCAAACATTTCGAGCGTAGTAGCATCAATCACAGAGAAACCGCGGTCGATTACATGCGAGCACTGCAAGTCTCAGAATACCCGATCAATCATCTCCAAGAGTTCAGTTCAGCTCTCTAAACGCTCAAAGCTCGATCGGCTAGATCCAAAATACGACAAAATGGTTGATGCCGCAGCATCGAAAAATACCTTGAGCGATCCTCATAGGTTCCTGGCCGACTAGTACGTGTAACGCCAGTCGTTTGTCAGTCAGTCCATGAAGTAGAGGGTGACCGTGACGACCACCGTTCCAATGAATGAAGCTAGAACAAATAGAAACACGTACGAGCTCAAGTCGCTTGTCCCTTCTTTTTCTCTACGTTGAACCGATCTTTGGCGGTAGCTGAGTACTAGTGAAGAGGCAAGTAAAACAATGATGATGATTAGAAGTGGGATAATCATCGGAACAAGAACGCGAATCAAGAGATGTGCCTGTAGATCTATGAAAAATTCATGTAGCTCTAATCAATAGACAACAGATGACAGAATTTCTCACGATTCATTGGTTCGCCGCGGCATTGTTGGCACTCTATACCGTGCTTTTGATCGTCCACGCGAAAATCGGTTTCCGGCGAAAGAGCGACATGTCTGCATTCCTTACAGGAAGCAGAAATATGAGCGGCGTAGTGATCGGTATCTCGTTCGTTGCAACCTTCGCGAGCAGTAACAGCTATCTCGGACTCTCCGGGAAAGGATATGAGTACGGTCTACCTTGGTTGCTGATGGCAGCCATGCTGGTGTTATTTGCGTTTCTTTCTTGGAAGCTGGTAGCACCTGGATTGAGGCGGTTCACCGCACAAACCAACGCAGTAACCATTCCGGAATACTTCGCGTTTCGATTCGGTTCAAATATTCCTCGTGTGGCGGCAGGACTGATTATTTTCGTGTCGAGTATTTTCTATCTAATTGCGATATTCAAAGGCTCCGCACATCTCTTCCAGATTTTCTTGGGACTACCGTACTCGACCTCTATTGGCATTATGTTTGTCGTCGTGCTGTTCTATACATCCTTGGGTGGGTTTGTATCAGTGGTGAGGACGGATGTATGGCAAGGAGGACTCATGATCGTAGGTTCTCTATTGCTGTTCTTCTTTATCACCAAAGCCAGTGGTGGCATTGGAAGCATTTTCGAACTCAAGAATCTACCCGATAAGGAGTGGATGTTCGAATGGAGTGGCGGAATCCCCTTTGCTGTCCTGTTCGGGATCGCATTTGCGGGAGCTATGAAGTTGCTGATTGACCCGCGTCAGATTTCCAGGTTTTACGGACTGAAGGACGACAGGGGAATTCGGATAGGGATTTTCTGGGCAGTCATTGGTTTATTGCTCATCCAGTTTTCGCTATTCCCTATTGGAATCTATGCGCATCATCTAATTCCAAATATTGAAGACACGGACATGATTGTCCCGACGTTGGTTCAAAACGTTGACATTTTTCCCATTCTAGTGGCGGATTTTCTGTTGGTTGCCATTCTTTCTGCAGCCATGTCCTCCATGGATAGTGTGCTACTTGTGTCTGGTTCAACATTGACACGAGACGTGATAGGTCTTTTGAAACCACTGTCAGAGAAGCAGTCGGTGCTATTGACTCGATTAGCCATTATTTTGTCTGCAATAATCGCCGCAATGTTTGCACTGAGACCTTTTGGTGGGATTGTGGAAATCACCACATTATCCGGAAGTCTCTACGCGGCCTGTTTTGGACCGCCCATCCTACTCGGATTGCACTGGCGAAAAGGATCGATGTTTGCGGTAATGGCGACTTTCTGTACTGGATTGCTAGTCCTCACTCTTTGGCGAGGACTCGGATACAACGCAACACTTCACGAAGTGGTGCCTGCGCTTATTCTCTCCACGATCGTTTACGTGGTGTCAGCGTGGCGACAACCTGCGGTTGAAATTCAGTCCGTGACGACTTTTTTCAACAAAAGCGAACTAAATCGACTGTAGAAACTCGAGTAATTCTCGGTTCACATCGTCTGGAGCTTCCTGCTGGGTCCAGTGTCCAATGCCTGGAAGTACCACTGTCTTCGTCAAGTTTGGAACCTGGAATCGCATGGCGTTACCCGCCTGTTCGTTATAAGGCACGACATCTCTGTCGCCGGTTATGAAAAGCGCCGGTTGGTTGATTTTCTTGCCTTGGAAAGCTCCAGTCATTTCCCAATTCCGGTCAATGTTGCGATACCAATTCAGTCCACCTCTGAAGCCAGTTCGAGCAAATTCGTTGGTAAAGAACTCCAAGTCTTCTTTGGTTAACCAAGCTGGTAAGTCGTCGCCGGGGTCTGGCATGCGTTCTAACATAAATGCAGACTTGTGAGCGGGATTAGCTGGTTGGAGGAAATTGCCTCGATTAACCGCACCAGACGCGCCAAAGAGCATTTTTCGCATGGTTAATGCAGGGTTGTTCTGTAGTTCATGCTCAGCGACACCTGGAGTCTGAAAATAAAGTTGGTAGAAAAAGTTATCTCCAAATAGGTTCTTGATTGCCTGCAAAGGTGCTTGCGAGCCTCGTGGGCTGGTCGGTACTGAACATGAAGCAACCGCCCGAAACAGGTCAGGTCTCATCATCGCCGAGTTCCAAGCGACAGGTGAACCCCAGTCATGGCCAACAATTACCGCGGATTCTTCTTCAAGTGCATGTACCAATCCGACAATATCGCCTACCAATTGATAGATGTTGTAATCTCCGATGTCTTCCGGCGCATCAGTTTTGCCGTAGCCGCGTTGATCGGGCGCTACCGCATGAAATCCATGATCGGACAGAAACCGTAGTTGGTGTCGCCATGAATACCAGGACTCAGGAAATCCGTGACACATGATCACTAAAGGGCCTGATCCGGCCTCAGCGAAGTGCATGTTTATGCCATTGGTTTCTACCGTTCTAAACGTAATTTCTGCCATCTAGGTATCCTTATAAGTTGGTTGGGTGATGTGAATAAAGGTGTCGCAATTAAACGCGATATCGAGTTGTCTTTCTTTAATCCGCGGTGGCCACTGGATTCTCAGGATATTCAATCCATTCACTCCAAGAACCAGGATAAAGTTTGGGTTCTTCAAATCCAGCCAACATCATCGCGAAGATATTGTGAGTGGCGGTTACACCTGAACCACAGTAGCAGACGACATCGTCTTCATTCTTAATCTCGTTAAAACGGTGATTTTCGCGATTGAAAGTGCCATCAGCGTTCAGATTATCTACAAACGGGAAGCAAGAGCCACCGGGAATATGGCCGGCTTTGTGATCAATAGGTTCAACAAGGCCATCGAATCTCTCCTGTGTTCGAGCGTCAATGAGCATTTGCTTCTCACCATCAATGTCCTGCATCGCAATTTCTTTGGTAAGACTTTTTCGTAGGGTGAATTTGCCTTTTTCGGGTTCAATAATCGTCGGAGTCGCAGGAAGGTTCTTTTGGGTCCAGTGATCAAATCCACCGTTGAGTACCCGAGTATGCTCGTGCCCAATCCATCTCAGAAGCCACCAAAACCGCGTTGCGTAAGCGCTTTTTCCGTCGTCGTAAGCAACCACATTCGTGTCGTTCGAAATGCCAATCGATCGCACGAATCCCCAGAAGTTCATTCTCACGGGTAAAGGGTGTCGCCCCCGAATACCTGCTGTGGCGGACATATCTAGCTCTAAATCTGCGAACTGAGCCCCTGGAATGTGGTTTTCCAGATATTGTTGTCTGCCTAATTCATGGTTCATCAGATCGGCGCGACAATCCACGATCACCCAATCACTTTTGCCCACCTGTTTGACTAACTCTTCAGGTTCGATTAGTAAGTTCTCAGTCATTACCAGTTCTTTCCTACGTCAGTAGCCAGTGCTCATTACGGCTTTTTGTCTCTGTCGCAATCGTTCTGATAACTCTTCGTCTGGCGTGATCGCATAGCGTCCACCTGGACCGATAAATTGCTGAACCATTAGATTTTCAATTTCAGTCTGCACTCGATCCGGGAGTTTTGAATAGACATCGGACTTCAGGAATTGCTTGTATGTCTGGCTAGTATCGTTTTTCGCCAAGATATACGTTGGAATCATGGCTTGAAGCATAGCCGCGCGAGGATGTTCAGTTCGGTTGACTCCTGCCCTGTGCCAGGTCCGTGAGTCATAAAGTATGATGCTGCCTCCCGGTGCTTCTACTATGTCTGATTCCGGTCCACCATATGGCAATCCGTTCTTCTCGCGATAACCTGGCTGACCGTGAATTTGCGCGGTGCCCCATTCGTCTGGAGGACCAGAGTCGAGTGCGTGCGAACCTAATTTAAAGGCGGTAGCACCTCGAATTTTTGAGAAGTCTGAGACACAGACATTACGCTGAACTCCGAGCACAGTCTGACCAGAAGGAGTAGGAACCTGGCCTCTCACACCGGTACCCCAGTGGTATGGGAAATCAGAGTGCCAGCCTTGCACGTTGCGTTTTCCATCATCGGTTTTCAGTACTGCGAACGCGGGTACGTGCCCCAGCTTGATGTCTGGAATCTGCATATACTGGCGAATGATCCAAAGAGATATGGGTTCGGCTGCTGTGATCGCAACTGCAGGATTCTGGCAGATCGCAGGTTTGCTCATGTCGTAGGACTGGTGCTCGTAGCGGTCGGTACAAGCAGTGCGTTCCAGTTCTTCGACGATTTGATCTGACAGTATGCTCGTCAGGCATACCCAGCCGTGCGTTCGAAGATGATCTAGATAATTCGATGGTTTGTCTGCCGGCCCATGTTCTACCGTAAAACTCTGTGAGGTCGCGATTTCTTCGTCATCGGACCAGGTTTGAGTAGCGGCATTAAGTATCAGCCGATCAGAACCGTTTTGAGCCGAATTCAAACTGACCGTAACACCCGTCTCAAGGTGCTGAAGTTCAGTCGTCCCGAGTTGGTTCCAGAGAATGCTATCGTTGCCCTGATCAGTAAGGCCTAGCTTGGCTTCTGTGTCGCAGTTAAGCAAACTCCCATTTTCTGCAACTAGCAGAGAATAGTGCTTCGTAGGAATTTCAACCTTGTGTACGGTCTCAGCAAAGTGTTTTTGGTTTCCCATGTAATGAAGTTAGTTCTAGAGTGGATTATTGGGGAAGTAGTGTAATGAGAATTCCAGTGACTTTAGCAGCTATTAACGTCCTAAACCGTTAGGACTCAGACAGACTGACCAGTCAAGGATGTGGTGAGGTTCTGTCTGTGGAACAGTTGATTGACTTTTCCTGCCAAGATTCGAAGTTCGTCCGGTTTCATGTATGGATCAAAAGGTAGCATGATTGCATTGGCGATCCGTGCTGCACCAGAGTCATCTGACAAACCGTCCAATTTCACCATCCGAGTAGAAATCACAAAGATTCCGGCATCTCGAAAATCTCTTTTAGTAAGGCTAGTCCCGTCAAGCACTAGGGGCATGATCCAGTAATTGTGAGCTTCTATCGAAGCCGTTGGTACGAGATCTGTATGGCTGAGTTCGTCTAGAAATGTGTCGGCTAGATGTCTTCGTTTAACAAGTGGTTCTACACCTTCCTCGAGTTGCAGGGTCAACAATTTCAATAGACCAGTTGTAGGTCTTCTCCGAAGCTGGGTCACACTTTCTTTCAGTTTGCGGTTTGACGAACTGGAATGTATTAATCGTTCAGTATCTATTGATAGTCCACGAAGGACAAGATTTATAACGGTGAAAACAAGCGGTTGTGATCCAATGGACATCGGAATGAACTTGAGCAACCGGGTAATGTATTCGCTCCTCCTCTGCACTGGATAGCTCTCGTGGATTCGAGTCATTTCTTCACGAATCTTCACATTTCTAATGTATGCGAGTGAACCTCCCAAAGCAGTGGCTGTCTTGACAGGACCGAAGGAGAATAGACTGAGATCCGCACCTTCGTGTCCCTTCCATCCGGGTCCGTTATACGCTTGAGCACAGTCCTCAACTAAGACGATGCCCTGTTTAGACGTAAAGCTGATCAAGGAACTGAGGTCATACCGGGTTCCGAATAGATGAACAACGACTACAGCCTTAGTTCGAGAGGACACCAATCTTTTGAGATGGGAAATATCCGGCTCACCAGTCTTTGGATCAATGTCAAAAGCTTTAACGCGTATGCCTCTGAGTTCAGCAAGTTTGGGCATGTCAGCAATGGTGACTCCACTGAACAATATCTCGTCCTCTTCACCCCATTGCATTGCTTCTAGGAGTAGATCGAAAGCAGATCGAACAGACCAACAGATGACAAGCTCGGAGTCCGCGCTACAAATTGCTTGGATTCGCTTGATGTGACCTTGTCGGTCGTTAGAAAAAACGGTTGCGACTAAAGCTTGGAACCACTTTCGCCAACTAACCTCGGTGCGTTTAGGTGCGAATTGAAGCTTGATCATCGAAACATTTGCCACGACATATGTGTAACATCGCACCCCCTTAAACGCAATTTGCAATGTGTTGGACTTTACAATGCAAACTTCGATTCCCTAGTTGCTAGAAATTCAGACGGGAATCACTGAATAGTTTATTGAGGATTGCATGGCAGGACCACTCGACGGCATACGAATAGTTGATTTCACGACAATGATCGCGGGACCATACTCCACGATGATTCTTGCTGATCAAGGCGCAGAGGTGATCAAGGTTGAGGCACCGGTTGCCAGTGATCACGCCCGGCGTGCCGGATATAGTCAAAGACACTTTTCGGCGGCTTTCGTCAATAACAACCGCAATAAGAGGTCCATTGCCATTGATGTGAAACAGCCAGCAGGTCATCAGCTTCTACTCGACCTCGTTCGCACAGCGGATGTATTCGTGCAGAACTTTCGTCCGGGTGTCATGGCACGATTAGGGATTGACGAGCCTGCCCTACGGCAGATTAATGAACGACTGATTTACGTATCTATGAGTGGTTGGGGAGAAAAAGGTCCTTGGTCGCATAAACCCGTATACGATCCGATTATTCAAGCAATCTCCGGCCTGGCTTCGATTCAAGCAGGTTCAGACTCTAGTCGACCTCGCCTGATACGAACTATCTTGCCCGATAAACTGACGGGTGTAACTTCAGCACAAGCGATTTCCGCCGCACTATTTGCTCGAGAGCGTACTGGCAAAGGTGAGCATGTGAAGCTTTCGATGTTAGATGCTGTCGTCGCATTCCTCTGGTCAAGTGATATGGGTAGTCAAACATTTGTAGGTAAGGAAGTCGATGTTGCGGCCGCAGCAACATTTATTGATTTGATTTACGAGACAAAGACGGACTATATCAGTGTTTCCGTCATGACCAACGATCAATGGCAGCACTTCTGCGAGGCAGTAGAGCGCACCGACTTGCTGGAAGATGAGCGATTTAAGAATCCGGCTGGAAGGGATAGATTCGCGGATGAACGGCTCAATTTGATGCAAGAGGCTCTCCTAACGAAATCTGCCACTGAGTGGTTAGACATCTTGGAAGAAAAGGGCGTACCTTGTGCACCGGTACTGCGTCGACATGAGATGATTCATCATCCACAGGTGCAGGCGAGCGAGATCGTCGTAAAGACTGAACACCGTCATGCAGGCACGCTCAGACAGGCCAGAAATGCAGCAATGTTTGAGGGTGCGCCGACAGAAATTCGCTATGGCGCACCGCATCTGGGGGAACACACCGAAGAAATTGTGTATGAATTAGGCTACAGTGAATCTGAACTCAGTCAGCTACTTGAGCAAGGTATCGTAACAAGACTGAATAACCAGAGCGATGACGTAGCAACTGGTTGATAATTCAGTGTTTTCAGATTAGTCCTTTACGGGTTTGGTAGCTGAGAATCGATCTAGGAAACGAAGCCCATAGTAGATGAAAGCACCGGCAGCGTAAGTTAGTGCGCCGAAGATCGACTGTCTCGTTTCTTCAATTAAAAGGTAGGTCAACGTACCTCCCATCAGTACTAAAAACACGATAGGTGGTACTGGGTACCACGGCATGGTGTATCCGGTATGTTTGCCTTTGTCTCGATACCTCATCACGAAGATGCTCAGTACGGTGAAAAACGAACTAATCCCCAGTGCGAAGCCGGCATACAGGAGAATGTTCCTGAAGGTTGAAGTTAATATGAAGAGAAATGCAACACCTGCTAATAACAACACGGCAACCCAAGGGATATGGTTCTTGTTTCTAATTGCTAGAAAAGTAAACAAGCTCTCGTCTTCACCTACACGGTGAATGACTCTCGAACCAGCAAGAACCATGGCACTGATTGTGGCGATCAATGAAATTGCGAGGACAATGCCCATGAGCATTGCACCTTGTTCACTAAAAGCTTCTCTCGCTACGATGATACCGATTTCGATCTTACCGTCCATGGCATCTAAAGGTGCTACGGTGAGAAATGTGTAATTGAGAAATAGGTACAGCGCACAGACAATGAGCGTACCGATCAGAAGTGAATGGGTCAAGACATTGCTGTCTGTACGAAGATCTCCAGACATGTAATTCACGGCGTTCCATCCCAAGTAGGAGTAATTGACAAATACCAACGCGACTGCAAAAGAGCCACTGAATACCAATGGAACATCGTTAGTTGTCGGTACAAACGAGATCTCCTGGAAATTTGGCACGGCAACTAGACAAGCTATGCAGAACAGGATGATTAGTCCGATCTTCACGTAAGTCACGGAGGACTGTGAACGACTGCTTGTACGATAGGTAAACAGATGCAGTGAGGTACCGCAAATAGTCACGACTATCGCGGCATAGAACGGCGAGATGCCGGGTAGGGAACTGGATAGATATTCCCCGAAAGTGATCGCCACCAACGCGATGGGGGCACCAAATCCCATGAGGATGGTCACAATACCTGAGGCTAGGCCCATCGCAGGATGAACTGCTTCTCTTAGGTAGTTGTACTCGCCTCCAGATCTTGGATAGCGAGCACCAAGTTCAGCGTAGGTCAACGCTCCACAGAGTGCGGTTACGCCACCGACCAGCCAGAGAAAAAGCAGTACGAAACCAGAACGAAATTCCGCAATTTGAAAACCGAGGCTGGTGAATACACCCACCCCAATGATGTTGCTCAGTACAACGGCAGTACTTGTCTGAAGACCAAATTTTTGGGAAGCAGGAGCTCCGCTACCGGCGTTTACCCCTGCCATGAAATTAAGTTCGGTCTAGGTTGCTTTAGCAGTGGTAATGACACGCTCAGCTTCCGAGCGCACGTTGCCTATCGTCGCTTGATGGCTAGAGATTTCTCCCTCCGTAAGTGCATCGCCTCCAGATTGTTCTACCATTTTTGAAAAATCCTCATCCAAGTGCGACAATGCAAATTCCAAGGGATTCTGCTCCGAAATACCGGTGATCTCGTTCTTGTCATATACACCGATATGGTAATGCGGTGTCTTCTCAAAACAGTCGAATCGGAGAAGTTCCTTATCCTGGCTTTGAACAGGGCCCAGGACCCGAATGGATAATCCTTCGTCACCTCGCAAATTACGGTAGTTCAATTCAAATCGAAATCGCCCATTCGATACGCTACTTTGCGCCATCCCTGTGTTCCTCCTGAGTTGATTGCTAATGCAATTATCTTAGTGAAATTCGGAAATATCTGGAGCGCAGGTTATCACTAGCTACTATCTCTAATATGTCGAACCTGAATCTCTTGGCAGAATTTGTACGAGAACAGGCACCACTGTGCGTGTTTACTGGCGCAGGTTGCAGCACTCCTTCGGGAATTTATGACTACCGAAACGAAGAAGGCCAATGGAAACGACCTGAACCTGTATATCTCCAAGACTTTCTAACCAAGTCTCGCTCGCGGCGACAGTACTGGGCTCGGAGCATGCTAGGTTTTCCGCGGTTCTTGCAGGCACAACCTAATCCCGCCCACCACGCACTTGCAGAACTCGAAGAAAGAGACTACATGTCCAATCTGATTACACAAAATGTGGACAAACTTCACGAAGTCGCAGGCCAACAGAAGCTTGTCAAGCTACATGGGTCTTTGGCCACAGTCACATGTCTGACTTGCGGTCACCAAATATCAAGGGAGAAAATACAAGCATCGCTAGAACGAGAAAACCAGTATTTTCTGGAGCATTCGGAACAGATGGTCGATGGTGGGGAGGCAAGATATACAGTACCTATAGACGAAACTTTTTTGATACCTGCATGCGATGCATGTGGCGGAATAATCAAGCCGGACGTGGTCTTTTTCGGAGATTCCGTCCCCGAGGAAGTCAAGCAATCTGCCCGGCACTCAGTACGGGCTTCTAGAGGAGTTCTCTTGCTCGGTACGACAGCTCAGGTCTATTCGTGCTATCGTCATGTGCGTGAAGCAGATCAATTAGGATTACCAATCGCGGCCATCAACGTCGGAAAGACGAGAGCTGACGATCTCCTGCAAATCAAGCTGGAACAACCCGTGGAAGAGATCTTACCGCGATTGGTAGATGCACTGTCGTCTTGACGATATGGTGAAACTCGTACTTTTTATGTCAGGAATAAGCTAGCATTTTTTATGCAATCCCGAGTAGTAAAAAATCTTTTCCCTAGGTGGGTGTCTAAGTCTCATATGAAGAACATTTCTACTTTCGTATGTTTGTTTGTGTTACTCCTAGGATGGACTGTTTTAGCCGAGGAAACGGAAGAGCAAACTAACAAAGACACTGAGGTGCAAGAGGAGTCCACCGAAACCGAAGTGGAGGATGAGGGAGAGGATGTTGCAATGACTCTTGAAGAGATTTTGGCAACGGAAGCTGACGAAGGCAGCTACAAGAAAACTCGGTCATGTATTAACAGCAGACAGATCAGAACTTACGAGGTCTTGAATCGACAAAATCTTGTTCTGGAAATGAAAGGTGGCGATAAATTTCTGATTACGACGCGAACTCCTTGCCAAGGTATGACTCGGAACGCCATCCTAAAAACAGAGCAACGCAGTTCGATAGGATTTTGCAAAGGCGACACCATTCAATGGTCTTTTGAAGAATTTGGTGGAGTTTCGTGGGGTGCTCCATGCTGGGTCTCTGAATTTGAGCCAATCAGCGATTATCAGATCGGGTTGTTGAAAGAAGGTCTCAAGTCAGGTCGGACAAAGTAACCTATGAGGAAATGGACTCAGAGTAATAGCCGAGCTACAATAAAAAGTAGATTTCAATCAATCTTGATCGGGTAGGAACTCGCTAGTCAACTTAATGAATGTCTCAAAGTAACGTAATCAAAGGCTACGACCTCCAAAAGGTCGAGGAACTCACGGGTCTCTCTCGCAGTCAAGTGAGAACACTCGTTAAAAAGGAAATTCTCAAGCCGACACTCGTTGGCAAGAAACACTATTTCTCCTTACTCGACTTGAAATTGTTCAAGGAGATCAAGACATTCTTTGATCAGAACGTATCCAAGAAGCACAAGTATCGCGACCTGCAAGTATTGCGACAAAGTGTTGAGGCTAGTCAGCCTTTGACTAGCATGTCATTTAAGGAAATCGAAAACCGCCTTTATGTGAGAGACAGTAGCTTTCTGTATAGTCCCGCGTTAGGTGAATACCAGCTAGACTTTCATCCACCTCATAGCGCGGTCAAAGCTAATTCGGCAAATCAGGCCGAAGGACGCGTCCTGAATTTCCGAAGGAATGACTCGGAAGAGACATCTCTCGAGGAAGATGAAACTACATGGTACAAATTGGCTTTAGTCAAAGAATCGGAAGGCAAGATGGACGATGCCATTCTCAGTTATAAGAAGGAACTCGAAACCAATCCGTTGAATCACGATGCCAGCATTAACCTAGGCCGGTTATACCAAACAGTCGAGGGTGACTATGCGCTTGCTCGAGCGTGTTATGAGTCTGTGTTGTTGCATGAACCAGAAGATGAAATCGCCAACTATAACTTGGGTACCATCTGGGAAATCTTGGATGACAC
>MPMU01000141.1 GCA_002238665.1 Gammaproteobacteria bacterium bin55 | reverse complement strand
AAGATGTTGATTCACCACAACACGTCCCGGTAGCACCCTCAAATCAAGTAGAACGACAATGCAATGAGTTTGCCTCTGAGTTTTTGCTGCCGAAAAGAATGTTGGACATTGAACTGCGGGATAAAGCTCCAAACGAAGATGCTGCAATAACCATCGCGACAAGGTACAAACTTTCCCGAGAGGTTGTATTGCGAAGATTTTTTGAGCAAGGTCTGATAAGTAGACAAATCCACCAAACAATAACGGAGACTTGGCGGTTGGAGCAAAGTCCGAGAAGAGCGACAAGCAGTACTCAGCATCAAGATCAAATTCGGTATCTTGGTCCTAGGTACATAAATCTTGCTTTTCAGAAGTACTATCAGGACAAGATTTCAGAGTCTGAACTAGCGGATTATCTGGATACAACAATTGACGACATAGCGAGAATAGAGGCTCAGATAGCGACGTATACGTAGCGTTTCAGGCTATGCTGATGTTACCCATTTGCGAAATTTTTTCAGTCGAGAATGCCCTGCTTGCTGAGGTTATGTTCCGCGATTTGTACGAACGAGTCCGTCTGAGAGTCAAACATCCGGTGGATTTTGTATTTAAATATGAACCGCATGAAACGACAAGAAGCAAATTTCAATCTAGTAGCCGACTTATAGGAACTTAATATGGCGAAACCACATTTTGGGGTCACGGTCCCACAGATAAAACGACCATGGATTGCAACTAAGGAGGCAACAGTTGCTTTCGAAAATCTAGGCTTTGACTCAGTTTGGGTATGTGATCATTTATACGGACCACAGTCACCCAATTTACCGATATTAGAAGCATGGTCGACGATCGCTGCTATGGCTGCTATCACCGAGAGAGTTGAGTTGGGAACACTAGTGACACCAGTCGGCATGCGTAATCCCGCACAATTAGGGAAAACAATTGCATCTATCGACAACATTGCTGGTGGTAGGGTCATCGCTGGACTAGGCGGAGGTTGGATGCAGCGAGAGTTCACCGATTTTGACGTACCCTTCCTCTCGGTGCCTGAAAGACTTCAGCAGCTCAGAGAAACTGTTGAGTTATTACGTAGGATGTGGGGAGAGGAGCAAGCCACTACTTTTGAAGGTAAATATTTCAAGACCGATAATGTCGTGTGCCAACCGAAACCGCCTCGACATGTTCCCATTTTGATCGGAGGAGCGGGTGAACGCGTGACCTTACGTATCGTCGCCGAATTTGCTGATATGTGGAATAACCTCGCTGGTCACCAAGACAACCTCCCGGCCAAAATCGACATTCTCAATCGCCATTGTGACGACGTGGAAAGGAACCCAGATGAGATCGTGGTCAGTCAACAGTGTTTGGTTACGTTAGCACAGAGCGCAGAAGAAGCACAACCGTTGGCAGAAAAGGCTCAAAAAATATTCGGTGGCCATATGGGTAATCCGATGGGAGAAATGGCAATTACCGGAACTGCAGAGCAGTGTTGCGAAAAGATTCAGAAGCACATCGACTTGGGTTGCACGATGTTCGTGATTGAGTTTTTCGGACAAGATACGCGTGAACCCGCACAACGCTTTTCAGAGGAAGTGATTCCTGAGTTTCGTTAGAAGTTAGCTCTGAGATCCTCGTACTGACCGAACTCGGTCATTTGATTTCCAATCAGGTGCTGGGGATATGCAACGACTGCTGGCAAAATGTGTGGAGATTGATCTTCTGAAATCCTGAGTCTGGTTTCTACCGGAACCATGTAGTAGCAACGGATGAAAGAACAATGTATCTCCAGGTTGCATCTCAATCGCCACATGCTGGTAATTCGAGTGATTTTTGACGCCGAAGAAGGCGAAATTGACATCGTCCCACGCAGGCAACTCGTGGCTGAGCAACGGACCTAGGTGGGATTTAGGAACGACATCTAGACAGCCAGTGTCTTTGTTCGCAGGTGAAATAGCAGTCCATGCCGCAACGATCTGATTTGCCGGCCGCATTCGAAAATATCGAAGATCTTGGTGCAGAGGATGGCGACCATCCACATCAGGCGGTTTATTGAACACATTGGTGACAAGCGAATATAGGTCGGGGCCCACAAGATCGATTGCAACTTGCACCAGTTTTGGGTGTTCCACATATCCGTAGAGTACGGGGTCATCCTCAAAATTCATCAATTTATTGACGGCATGTAACTCGGATTTCGGAGTGACTTTCTTCTTTGCTACCATGACATCGCGCATCAACACCATACCTCTGGCTAGTGAGGATTGATTGTTCACGATGGATTCGAAATAGTCACTCCATCTTTGTAGCTCATCTTGCTCAAAGAGTGATTCGACAAGCAAGTAACCTTGCTCACGGTACTGAATAATTTGTGAATCGGAGAGCACTGGGACTTTAGATACGGGCTGAGTATTGATTCTTGGTCAGTGAATGTTACGGATTTTGCCTGAAACTGGTCCGGACTTGGGTATTAAACGGAGTTTGAGTCTGTTTGAGTAAACCAAGACCTCAAGGGAATATGACGTTGAGTATGACAATGCGATGGAAGGTCCTTAGTGCACTATCAATGCACGGTTGGGACAAATCTGTGTCAGTCAACCTTACAATAATCGACGAAATGGCAATTCAGGCGAGTCTGTAGAGTACCTAAGTGTCTCTGAAACAGGAAAATCATGAAAGTTACTGAAGTTAAAACGTATGTCGTCGAAAACGTCGCACCATACATCGGAGGGCGCAGGTTCTTATTCCTGCAGCTATTTACTGACGAAGGAGTCATTGGTTGGGGAGAACGACCTAGTGGACATGCGCTAAATCTCAAATCTCATATTGAGCTTATCCACTCAGTTTGCGAGCAATACCTGATTGG
>MPMU01000140.1 GCA_002238665.1 Gammaproteobacteria bacterium bin55 | reverse complement strand
CAAGTCCCGCCGATTGCCAGTCCGTTTACGACATGCTTGCGGATCGTCCCAGGGATGTGCTTGGGGTGGTGTTCAGGTGGAGCTGAAGTGTGGGTGCAGTGTGATCCGTGCATTCACCACGGACAGTCCCCATTCTGGTTAGTAATACCCCATGAAATCGAACTGAATAAATGTGAAGTAGTTAGATTACGTGTTCAGTCATATAAGTTTTATGTCTGAGATATCGAATGAATAGTCGGTATGAGCTATGAGAATCTGGCTCAATCATCCCCCTTCCGACACCTCTTCAACACATTGGTAATGCGTGACTTCAGTTGCGTACTCACCTTCTGGAATCCCAAGAGACGAGCGATTGCCTGTATCTGTTCCTGACCTTGTACTACGCCATTCTCACGCTTGACCCATTCCACCGCTGCACAAATTTCGATCGGCGGCAGATAGGCAGGTGTGGTAACAGGTGCACATTCCTGTGAACGATCCCGCACCGGGGGAGCCGCTTGCTGTTTCGGTGTCATGTAGAAATCACCTGATCGCTCAATTGAACTGGTTCTTACGGCCAACTTCAAACCTTTGTCCGAGGCATCAACGATTCTTGATCCTGTACGATTCCGTCCGAAGGCATTGGCAATTCGCCGTGCCACCAACTTTTTGTGTATCGGCCCTTCCTGTTCTATGATGCGCTCGACAAATTCTTTAATCCGTAGCGGCGATTCCTCATGTGGTGCGAGTGTACCTACATACTCGATGTCGGCACCCTTGTAGGCATGTGCCTTGACGGGTTCTGCTGGTACGGGTGGGACCTCGTCAGGCCGTGACGGAATGTGATCGTGGGCGTCGCTTCTGCTGACACTACCAGAGCTACCGGTCCAGCCGGAACTAACGGGAGCTTTGTGTTTCCGATTCGCGGTCGGAGGACTGAATCCCCTTTCCGATTCCGTGCGAGCTTGGTCCAGCGCCGAACGTAGCCTCTCAAGCTCTGTTTTACGTCGGTAGAACCAGTCAGTGCTCCAAATGCGATGGAAGCGCCATCCCTGGTCCTCCAGCACTTCTTGCCTTAACCGATCCCGCTCCCGCGCCCAAAGTGCGCTGTGGTACGTAGCGCCGTCGCACTCTACTGCAAGGATGTACTGAGACGGTCGCTCAGGATGACACACTCCCAAGTCTATCCTGAAGCCCGCGCTGCCCACTTGGTGGTCGACCGGGTAACCAAGCTCTTCAATGACTTGAGCTACATCTTCCTCAAGGAGACTGTCTGGGCCTAATCCGTTCGAACCCTGACCAAGTTCGAGTTTCCCAGTCTCCGCGAAACTGAGAAAATCGCGTAACACCCTGGGGCCATGGGCCTGTGTACGGGTCAAGTCGATTTCGCGCCAGTCGAATGACACGAAGATCTCGCAGCGCATTCTTGCACGGCTGAACAGGACGTTCAAGCGTCGCTCCCCACCATCGTTGTTTACCGGGCCGAACCGCATTGATGTCAGGCGACCGTTTGGTTCGTGCGGACCGTACCCCACGCTCACCAGGATCACGTCACGCTCATCACCCTGCACATTCTCGATGTTCTTGACGAAAACATTCTCGTTCTTATCCTCGCGCAACAGGGAATCCAGCGAAGAATCCGTACGACGCCGCATTTCGAGTACTTCCGTGATCATGTCACTCTGTGCCTTCGAGAAGGCAACCACACCCACTGACCGGTATCGTGTGTCCGAGGTCCCCGCGTGCTTGGTTAGCACATCGGCAATATGCTCCGCCTCGACGCGATTAGTACCTGCACGTCCTTCGCCTCGCGAGCGGGAGCTATAGGTACCATGCACTCGGGTCAGTGTCATGCCGAAGTTTTCATCCCTCTCCAAGGGAGAAGGTGGTAATACCAGCCTGCTACCATAAAACTCGATGTTTGACATCTTGATCAAGGACGGATCTCGGGAGCGATAATGCCATTCGAGCATCGCTTGCCTCAAGCCGCGTGCTTCTGCGAGTTTAAGAATGCTTTCCAATTCTGCGGCACGCGCTACTGAAGGTGCATCTTCATCCTCGTCTTCATACGTATTGTCGACGAACCTGTCGAAGAAACTCGTGGGGGGCAGTTGCTTGTCGTCACCTACTACAACGATCTGCTTCGCCCTCGCCACGGCTCCGAGTGCGTCTTCGGGACGAACCTGGCTGGCTTCATCTATGAGGAGCAGGTCGAAAGTAAGCTTGCCTGGTGGTAGAAACTGAGCTATCGAGATGGGACTCATTAGGATGACTGGCTTGATACGTTGGATCATAGTCGACGCCTCATTAAAGGCTCTTCGCACCGGTCTGTGCCGAGATTTTTTGCCACACTCTCCGCGTAGAAACGCCATCTCGCCCGATGTGCCGGTGGGCAACTGATTTAGGTGCCGGGACCGCACGATCGATCTGACCTCTTTGATTCGATACTTTTCCTGATCTTGAAACGCTTCGACGTACTTATGTCGATCCATCCTTCCAACCTCGTCGAGATCGGGCCGTACTGACCTCATATGGTTCCATTGTGCCTCCGCTACTGCAAACTGAAACTCCTGTTCCGCGTCAGTAGGTGATATTCTTTCGCTTTCTATCCTGTCCGCAAAGGCCACCAAATCCTTTTTAACCAACTCCCGGCGCAATTCCTGAAACCGTCTCCATTCCTCGTAGCGGGATAATTGGTCGTGCAAGAGTTCTAGGCGGATCAGCAACGTCTCTAGAAGATTTGGCATCCCACCCGCCTCTTGAGTACTAACCTTGATTCGTCAAAAATCAGACTGCCAACCGCAGGTACGCGTTGATTTGCCTGAACCTGCTTTCGACCTGTTCGTTGCGTTCGAGTCTCAAGGTGTTTTTCCCTCCGGTCCGCACCAGGCGTC
>MPMU01000011.1 GCA_002238665.1 Gammaproteobacteria bacterium bin55 | reverse complement strand
CTGAGATCATTGCAAGGTGGTTTTTCGGAGCAAGTACTTGAAGTAGACCGAAAGCTGTTGGATGTGCGTGTCTTCGTTGAAAGTGCTATTGATTTTGTAGATGAAGACATCGACTTTTTAGAAGACAGCGACCTCAAAGATCGAATCGCTGACGTCACGGATTCGCTGAAGACTCTCATGGAAAGATGCGAACAAGGAATGGTGTTGCAACAGGGCTATCAGTTGGTAATCGCAGGAGCACCAAATGTTGGAAAGTCATCGTTGTTCAATGCGTTACTCAATGAGGATCGAGCGATAGTTACCCATATCGCAGGTACTACGAGAGACACCTTGGATGCCACCATTTCACTTGAAGGGTTGCCAGTTACCTTGATTGACACAGCTGGTTTACATGAAACCCACGATCCGATTGAGGCAGAAGGTATTTTGCGGACGGAGTCTGCATTAACTGGAAGTGATTTGGTTTTGTGGGTAGTGGACGATACCCAATTTGGCGAGGAATCACCACCATCTAAAGCCATCGTAGTACGCAACAAGTGTGATCTATCGAATGGGGAATTTGGCCCTCGTAGCGACGGTTCAGTCGGAGTTAGCGCTTTAAAAGGAGTGGGTCTACGCGAGCTCAAAACAGTGATACGCAAACGTTGTGGCTATGAGCCAAGGGACGATGCATTTGCAGGGAGGCCCAGGCACTTAAAGTCTCTAAGGAACGCCCAATCGCATCTACAGTCTGCGTCAGACAATTTACGCCATCAACATGGAGAAATCGCCGCCGAAAGTCTCCGATTGGCGCATGCTTCACTAGGTGAAGTCATAGGCTCGACCACTACCGACGATCTATTAGGCGAGATTTTTTCTAAATTCTGTATTGGTAAGTGATTACCGAACAGCAGAACAACAGATATCGTAGCCTCTCTAAGGATGCTTAGCGATCCTAAAGGGTAGAGTCATCTACACAGAATGTCGAGGATCTTTGGAACATACAGTTCCCAATACCCCCCGAGACCTTATTGAGACTGAATAGCTTCGACTCTTCGAATTTACGCTTGGTCAACAAACAGATGGCAGTTTTTGGTTAATAAAAGGATTTCGAGCTTCAATCTATCGACGAATGAATCCGTACTCACCGGCGCCTGCCGTAACAATGGCGAACGGAAGCATCGGTAGTTCAACGACAATTCATCCAGTAGAAAATCGAGTGCTAAGCGCTCGCGAGTGTTGCCATTTACAGACCATCCCTAATGAATTTCGATGGCAGTCGAATCCCTGCGACCGCCTCGAAACGCATTTCGTCCGGCGAATGATCGGTGAGGCCGTACCACCGAGATTTACAGAGTTACATGGGAACTCAATTCTCAGCGTGCTGGAGGAAAAGTCGCGTTCGAATCGATATCGTTGATGAACGAGCGGTGTCAGCGAGCACTCCTAAAATTTGGGTTCCAGTCGGAGTTTGAGAGGGCTGTACGCATTTAGTGAATCCAGCGACTTAGCATCTTCTAAAATCAAGAGTGTTATGTCAATACCAATGGAAATCAAGTTCCAGTCGCGTCTTAATGACGATGAACAAAAACGCTTAGTTTCTTATTTAAGACGAAACGAGCGCATGCAACCTATTGCCTTCGAAGGTCGTCACGATGTTAGAAAGCATATTGAAGAGCAGATTGCGGCAGTTCGAGAGTCGCCGGAACCTATTTGTAGTACTGTCGTTGTCCAAGGCGCTCCAGGTGCGGGTAAAACGAGCTTGCTCCAACAAATTAAGCATGACGTATTGAACATGCCTAACAGCGGCGACATTATTCCCATCTTGATAGAAATAGAACAGTTCAATGACCCAGTGTTGTTGCTGGAGAAATTTCTAGATCATGGCAAAGTGAATTACGAGTCGATATCTAAATCCTATAGCGAAGATGGCAAAGGTACATTTAACTTGTCTGTGCTTAAATTCGAAGGAGGAATCCAGGCTCATTTACCAGCACTAGATACAAGGGTAAGGGAGTCTCCGGGAAGGATTTGGAATGTAATTCGGCAATCTCTATATCCGGGTGATGACCCCATATTTATTTTGTTGGTGGACGAGTCCCAACGAGTCAAACCTAATGATAGAGATACCAACACACTTCTGGCCAATATACACGGAGCGATAAATCTCGCGGGATTGAGGATCATTCCAGTGTTTGCAGGTTTAAGTGATACTGATGACGCGTTGTCGCAGGTTGGTATTACACGGGAGGCTTGTGAGGATTTCATACTAGATTCACTTTCGCCGGATGAAGGCGCTCGCGTCGTATTGTCTTCGCTCAACGCCCTAGGTTTAAAAAAATTGTTTTATCCAGAAGATAAAGCCAATCTAGTTCATCAGATTAGCATTGCCGGAGATGTGTGGCCGCGGCACATCCATAGCTATTTACACGCGTTGGTCGCTGAAATAGTGTTGTGTCAGAAAGAAGGGAGGACACACATAGACATGGATAAAGTACTGGATGAAGGCCATGACGAACGAATTGGTTATTACTTTAGACGTTTGAAACGAATTAAAGGCTATGACGATTTACATAAGCATTTAGACGCACTAGCCTTGAAGTATGACATAGGCGCTGAAATGGAAACGGGTGCTGTGTTTGATTCTTTTCAGAATGCCTCTGGTGCGAATCGTAATGATGTCAACGGAATGATTGACGCGTGTGTACACAATGGCATATTCCGGAAATTTGAAAATGGTAATTACGGATTCGCGATACCTTCCTTGCATACTTTTTTAGCGACTGGAAGGAATCCCGAGATTACGAAGGAGTTGTTACGAACTCGATTTGATGGGGATACGGGTGGTGGGGGCGGAGCTCTTGGTGACGGTCATATGAAATCGTTTAAACGTGGGAGTTTCGATTAGATTGGCCATGTGTATCCTTCTTTCGCCCTTTGTGTCGTCCAAGCAAGCGCTATCTCGATAAGCCACTCCATTTAGATCGATTGTTTGGGAAGTCATTGCGAAATCGCCCTTTAAGTTGCCTTTGATCTTTTATGGCGAATATCTGTAGCATCATCTTGGGGTTGACCGAACGGACAAATTCACGGCCGAGCTTCGCACCCGGACCACTCCATCAGTCAGTCAAAAGGACACGGGACCGGAGATGATCGTCAAGCGATTGCTTCAGGAAACCGAAACATAGAGTTGAATTGTTTTTTACCCCAAAGGTCATCAGCCGACCAGGCGCAGTGTGAGAGGGCTGTGCACATTTAATGACTATAGCGACTTAGCATCTTCTACAATCAAGAGTGTTATGTCAACACCAATGGAAATCAAGTTTCGGTCTCGTCTTAGCGACGATGAACAACAACGACTAATCTCCTATTTAAGCCTAAACGAACGCAGTTCCCCGATTGCGTTTGAGGGTCGTGACGACGTAAGGAATCACATCGAAAAGCGGATTACTGTGGTTCGTGAGACGGCAGAGCCCACCTGCAGTACAGTCGTTGTTCAGGGAGCACCTGGTGCGGGTAAAACCAGCTTGCTTCATCAAATTAAGCAAGATGCATTGGACATGCCTAGCAGTAGCGACATCATTCCTATCTTGATAGAAATAGAACAGTTCAATGATCCTGTATTGTTCCTAGAGAAATTTCTTGTTCATGGCAGAGGTAATTTGGAGTCGATATCCAAATCCTATAGCGAAGATGGCAAAGGAACATTTAACTTATCGGTGCTTAAATTAGAAGGTGGAATACAGTCTCATTTACCAGCACTGGATCAAAGAGTAAGGGAATCACCAGGCAGAATCTGGAACGTGATTCGACAATCTTTGCATCCGGGCGATAACCCCATATTTCTACTGTTGGTTGATGAGTCGCAACGGATTCAACCTAATAGTGGCAAATACAATACGCTTCTGGTCAACCTACATGGTGCGATGAATATCGCCGAATTGAGAATCATCTCAGTGTTCGCTGGTTTAAGTGATACACGAGAACGCTTAAAGGACGTAGGCCCTACTCGATTATTACCAAAGCGGTTTAATTTAGGAACATTTACGGAAGTTGAAGGCAGGAAGGTATGTCTTTCTACATTCGAAAAGCTGAACGTAACAAAACTATTCACTGATAAAAATCTGAACTTTATAGTCCATCAATTGGAATACGCCAGCGACAGATGGCCGCGCCATCTGCATTGTTGTTTGCACCACTTCATAAATGAAATTTCAGACGCACAGAGAAAAAAGAAAGATCATTTTGATTTGAATAAAGTTTTGGATTTAGGCAATGATGATCGCATTACGTATTACCAAGAGCAGTTGGAATTTATCGAGCCTGATCTTAGTGACGCAGTATTGAATCTAGCAAAGCTTCAAAAGGACAAAAAGGTGTTTAATTACAAGGATATTAAGGTTGCCTTCCTTGATTGTTTCTCCAACAGCAAAGAGTTGCTGGCGTTTGTCAATTTATGTGTTCACAAAGGCGTTCTTGACCGAAATCTTGATAGAACCTATAGTTTCCCCATTCCATCACTTAAGACATTTCTAGCGAATGATATGGATGCAGATCGAACTAAAGAAATTCTGAGAGAAAGAATGAGGGAGTAAGACGCAGGCGGCGCATCTGGCGACGGACATGTGAAATCGCCCTTTACGTTGCCTTTGACTTTTTGTTGCGAATATCTGTAGCTTCGTCTTGGGTTTGACCTAACGGATAAATTCAGGGCCGAGGTTCGCTCTCGGCTCATGGCATCAGTCGGTCAAAAGGACACCGGACCGGAGATTCTCGTCAGGTCATTGCTTCAGGATACGGCTTCGCTTGAGAGAGGGCAATGGTCGCACACTCGAGTGCGGTGCGGTGTTGAGCTGATTCCCTGTGTAATCTGGCGGTACTGGCCGGTTTACGCCCCGTATCGTGGGACGGTTCGGTCGGGATTAGCACTTTAAAAGAAGTGGCTTTACGCGAGCTCAAAACAGGGATACGCGAAGGGTTTTGCCATGAGCCAAGGGACGATGCATTTTGAGGTAGACCCAGACACTTAAGATCTCTCTGGAATGCTCAATCGCATCTATAGTCAGCGTCAGACAATTTACGTCCTCAACATAGAGAAATCGCCGCTGAAAGCCTTCGATTGGCTAGGTAAAGTAATAGGCTCAACCACTACCGTCGATCTAATAGGCGAGATTTTTTCTAAATTCTGTATTGGTAAGTGATCACCAAAGAGCAGAACAACAGACGTTGTAGCCTCTCTAAGGATTCTAGCGATCTTTAAAGACGGACCCCATCTAGACAGAATATCGAGGGTCGCATGAAAATACATATTCCGAATGTCGTCTGAGCCTTGATTCATCGCAAAAGTACCACAATAAATTTGGTATATATAATTACAGTATTAAAATACGCACGTACCTGAATCAATTCTTCATCTAGCTAACCCCCTTTTATGTCATTTGCCTATCCAGAAAAGTTCGATGTTTTGGTCGTCGGAGGAGGTCATGCTGGAGTCGAAGCTGCTCTCGGTGCGGCAAGGATGGGAGTCAATACCTGTTTACTGACCCAATCCATTGAGACGATCGGTCAGATGTCTTGTAATCCTGCAATCGGTGGGATTGGTAAGAGTCATCTTGCGAGAGAAATCGACGCATTAGGCGGCGCTATGGCGTTGGCCGCTGATGAAGCGGGAATCCATTTTCGAACATTAAACGCAACCAAAGGACCTGCAGTTCAGGCCACGAGAGCACAAGCGGATCGCGCGCTTTATAAAGCCGCCATACGAAGACAGGTTGAAAATCAAGCCGGTCTGAAACTATGGCAAGATACGGTAGTTGATTTGGTTGTCGAAAAAGATAGAGTAAAGGGTGTCGTTACCCGAACTGGAATGATCATGGAGGCGGAAACCGTGATCATGACCACGGGTACATTTCTTGGCGGGCGAATTTTTATTGGTCTACAAGCCCAAAGCGGTGGAAGAGCGGGAGACTCAGCCTCGATAGCTCTCGCTGAACGGCTTCGGGCCTTACCTCTACGAGTAGGTCGATTGAAGACCGGTACGCCCCCACGAATTGATGGTAAAACCGTAGATTTCAGTGTAATGGACGAGCAACCAGGCGACGTCCCAGTACCTGTTATGTCGTTTCTTGGTGATCGCAGTCATCATCCAGAGCAAGTCCCGTGTCATATCACGCGCACCAACTCTAAAACACACGAACTGATTCGTGCCGGACTTGGTGAATCGCCGATGTATTCAGGAAAGATTGAAGGCATAGGACCTCGCTACTGTCCTTCTATTGAAGACAAGGTAGTGAGATTCGCTGATCGTGACTCCCATCAGATTTTTGTAGAGCCTGAAGGATTAGGTACAACGGAACTTTATCCCAATGGTATTTCAACAAGCCTGCCGTATTCAACACAAGTGCGATTTGTCCGGAGTATTCGTGGGTTTGAGAATGCGCATATCACACGCGCAGGATATGCCATCGAGTATGACTTTTTCGATCCACGCGACCTACAGAGCTCACTAGAAACTCAAGTCATAGAGAATCTGTTCTTTGCCGGCCAGATCAACGGTACGACTGGATACGAAGAAGCAGGTATTCAGGGGTTAATAGCGGGAATTAATGCAGCGCTCAAAGTACAACACAAATCAAGTTGGTGCCCTGCTCGACATGAAGCCTATGCGGGGGTTTTGGTGGATGACCTTATCACCTTAGGTACGGACGAGCCATACAGAATGTTCACGAGTAGAGCGGAGTATCGTCTTAGATTGCGTCAGGACAATGCAGATTATCGCCTGACACCAATAGGGCGACAGGTGGGATTGATTGACGACCAGAGATGGCTGACTTTCCAAACTCGTGTTAAGAATGTGGAAGAATGTCAACGTAAGATCTCCACCCTAAATTTGCCGGTCAATTCAGTAAATGCAGCTCTAGCCGCGCAAGTGACGGGCGAATCAATTACTAAAGACACGAATTTGGTTGAATTTATGAAGCGTCCCAATGTGCATGCCGCGGATTTAATCAAGACCGGGTGGTTTGATTCCCTGGACTCTGATGCACTTGCGCAGGCGTGTGTTGAGATCAAGTACGAAGGCTATATTCGGCGACAGGACAAAGAAATTGAAATTGCGGACGAACGTAGGCAAATAAAAATACCGGACTCTCTGCAATACACGACTATGGAAGGACTCTCAAACGAACTATGTGAGAAATTAAGTAACGTCCGACCGCAAACGATATCGCAAGCATCTCGAATTCCAGGTATGACACCAGCGGCGTTGTCTTTACTGACGGTTCACATAAAACGACACCAGAAGGAGCGACCACGAAAGATCGCTTAGCTAGTCCCACATTCGAATCAGATCTGCAGTTGTACAAGGATCTTGTTGCAAAGTGGAATCCCATTTGCAAGCTTGTTTCAAGACAGGATGTTCGACACCTGCAGTCACGGCATGTTGACGATAGTTTGGGGCTTATTACACACTTAGAAGCAGCGAAAACTGTACTTGATATTGGTCCTGGAGGTGGCTTCCCAAGCATCCCTTTGGCGCTAGCGTTACCCAATGTGTCGTTTGAACTGGCTGAACGAAGCAGTACCAAGTGCAGGTTTCTCAACCACGTTAAAATGCGGCTGAATCTCATCAATGTAAAGATTCTGGAACAGGATGTCAGATCGATTTCGCAAGGCCGGGAGATTGGTTTTGATGTGGTGACTGCCAGAGCTGTTGCTAAGCCAGACGCTTTATGGGAGTGGAGTAAAGAGCTACTAAACCCACAGGGTAAATTAATCCTGCAGACATCCGAAGAATTCCATGAACCACTTCAACAAGCAATCGTTGAACCGAGTATTGCGGTTAGGCGAGGGTTCGTTACCTTAGTATCCAAGGCTGGGTCGTGACCCACATTCTTGCAGTTGCCAACCAGAAAGGTGGTGTTGGTAAAACCACAACAAGCATGAACCTCGCGGCTTCTTTGGTCACAATGAAGCAGAAAACACTCCTAGTCGATTTAGATCAACAGAGCAACGCATCTGTAGGCTTAGGTGTTGAACTAAGTGAAGAGACTGGAACGGTTTGGGAGATACTCGTCGACAACGGGAATCCCATGGACATGATTCTCCCAACGAGTTGTGGGGTGGATGTCATTCCCTCAAATTCTGATTTAACATCTGCCGAACTGCAGATGCTGGGAGAACGAGATCGAAATTTTCGACTTCAACGAGCATTCTCGCAGGTGAATGGTTACGACTACATAATTCTGGATTGCCCACCCGCGTTAAATGTAGTCACCATCAATGCTTTAATGGCGGCAACGGGTGTAATAATTCCCATGCAGTGCGAGTACTTTGCGTTGGAAGGGTTATCTGGATTGATTCGCACGTTGGATGCTGTACGAGCAGCAGGTCATCGGAATCTTGAGCTGGACGGCATATTACGTTGTATGTACGATCCGAGGAATAGTCTGACCAATGACGTTGCAAGGCAGTTATTTCAGTATTTTCCGGAACAGGTGTACCGAACAGTGATTCCGCGCAACGTCAGATTGGCCGAAGCTCCGAGTCATGGTTTAGCGGTGATTGAATATTCACCTAAATGTAGAGGTGCGCTCGCATATCTTGCCTTAGCGAATGAAGTCATTCGCAGACATGAGGCACATGAAAGCGATTCTGTTGACGTGACAGAAACGGGAGACAGCTGATGGCAAAACGACCTAGCCTAGGCAAAGGACTTGAAGCTCTGCTTGGGCAAAATAACCCTGAGTTACCCATTTCAAGTACTGAAAACCATGAAAATCAGCTCTTAGAGTTGCAGGTTTCGCAGATTACGCGTAATCCCCAACAACCCAGGCAAGTATTTGAAGATGAATCTTTAAGGGAGTTGGCTGACTCCATTCGGTCAAATGGGGTGGTTCAACCCATTATTGTTCGACCGGTAGAACAAGGCTATGAATTAGTTGCTGGTGAACGTCGGTGGCTCGCATCCCAACAGGCAGGATTAGACACGATTCCTGTCATCGTGAAGGCTGTCAATGATGTGGATGCGCTGGTGATCGCACTGATTGAAAATCTGCAGCGAGATGACTTGAATACTTTTGAAGAAGCTCAAGCATTGCATCGGCTATACACCGAGTTTGGACTTACTCAGGGGGCTATTGGGGAAGCCATCGGGAAATCAAGAACGACAGTCACTAACCTGATCCGACTGATGAATCTTGATCAGTCAATTTTGCAGCTACTTGCGAATGAGAAACTTGAAGAAGGTCATGCCAGAGCGTTACTGGGTGTCGAAAATGAGTCGCGTCGTAAATCTCTTGCTCGGGATGTGGTAACCAGAGATCTGACCGTTCGTCAGCTCGAAGCAAAAATCCGTCAGCTAGCTGGCGGGAAACGCAAAGCTCCGAAAGCTCCTCAAAGTGCTGATTTAATTAATCTTCAACGCCGACTATCGGATGAACTAGGACTCTTGGTAAAGATTAAGGAATCCAAGCCCGGCAAATCTGGTGTGCTAGCTATCCACTACCAATCGTTGGAGAAACTACACGAAGTTCTTAAGTTGCTAGGGGAAGAATGAGCGTTTTTCATTCCGTTTGCCAGTCAATTAAATACTTGGTATTTTCAATTAAAACCAAGTAGTTACATTCGATTTAGACATCTAATTTTCGTGGTTTTTCTGCAAATCTTGAGCTTGCTAAATATCCATTCTTATAATTCGCACCGCTACGAAACTAGTAGCAGCTCTTATCGGTTGCACATCCGCATCTAATTACCCAAATTCGCTGATTTTTGAATGGACGACCCAGCTACGCCTGAGTCTGTAAATACGACTGAGCATATTGCCAAACAACTATTTGTGTGGCAGTTTATGGGTGTTGTCCTAACACTCATGGCTTGGTCGTTCATAGATTTATCTGCCATGACCGCAGCAATCGTTGGTGGCGCGGTAGTGCTCTTACCCAATTGGCTTTCTTACTTCCTTATGAGTCGTGCGAAGAAACCTACTCAAGTGTTGGTTTATGGATATCTTCGAACGATCGTGATGATGTGTGCTCTGCTTGGTTTTGGTGTGTTATTTAGGTCTCAGATAATCCCATTTTTGGTCACGGCCGGCGTAGGCATTCTTGTACCCGTATTCACGACTTGGATGTTACCTAGAACCGAACGTCCCGCAGAAAACACTTCGTTGATTCGAGAGTAACTAGGCAATGGCGGCAGCTGGCGAACTCACGTCAAATTACTATATCTCGCACCATCTCACCAATTTGGTCTATGGTCGTTTCTCGGATGGCACATGGGGTCTTGCACACAGTGCTGAAGATATTGCTGAGATGGGATTCATGGCGTTCCATATTGACTCAATTGGTTGGTCAATAGGACTCGGTCTTCTATTTCTCTTGACCTTCTGGATGGTTGCCAGAAGGGCAACTTCAGGAATTCCGAAGGGTCTTCAGAACGCAGTAGAGATGATCGTCGACTACATCGACGACATGGTTCGAAGTGTCTTTCCTTACCAAAACAAACTGATGGCACCTATGGCGTTAACGATTTTCGTCTGGGTGTTTCTGATGAATCTGATGGACTTGGTCCCGGTAGACTGGGTGCCAGCGCTATTTGCGCTTATGGGTGTGGAGTACATGAAGATCGTGCCAACGACTGATGTGAATATCACGATCAGCATGGCGATGTGCGTCTTTATTCTGATCATTTTCTACAGTATCAAGATAAAGGGGATTGGTGGGTTTTTAGGCGAATTGGCATTCCATCCCTTTCCGAAGTTTCTAGCTCCAATCAACTTGGTGCTGGAAACCGTCACATTAATAGCAAAACCGATTTCACTTGGTTTACGTTTGTTCGGCAATCTCTATGCCGGAGAAATGATTTTCATTCTGATCTGCTTGATGTACAGCAGTTTCGTAACGATTGTTTTTGGTGGAATTCTGCAATGGGCTTGGGCAGTTTTTCACGTGTTGATCATCATTTTGCAAGCCTTTATCTTTGCCATTCTGTCGGTGGTGTATATCGCTCAAGCCCACGACACTGGTGAGGATCACTAAGCAAAGATTAGGAATTAGGAGAATTCATGGAACCTCTTCTTTATATCGCGTCCGCTCTCATGATCGGACTTGGCGCTCTCGGTGCTGCCATCGGTGTCGGTGTCTTGGGTGGTAAATACCTTGAAGGTGCCGCACGACAACCTGAACTGCAACAGTTCTTGTTTACCCAGCTACTGATTGTGTTTGGTCTGGTTGACGCTATCCCAATGATCTCAGTGGGCCTGGCGTTGTTTGTGATGTTCGTTCTGGCCGGGGGTTAGAAACCACCGAAAGGAAGGACATTCTGTCACAAACGAGGTAACGAAATGAACTTTACTATGACGATGGTTGCGCAGTCAGTGACCTTCGCGGTTTTCATATGGTTCTGTGTTCGATTTATTTGGCCACCTCTCATCAATGCTATGCGCGAGCGGCAGAAGACCATCGCGGAAGGCATTGAGAATGCGGAAAAAGCTGAGCACGACTTGGCTGAAGCAGGGCTTCGAGCCCAGGAGGCCATTAAGAATGCCAGAACTGAAGCCGACCAGATCATCGCTCAGGCACGTCGACAATCGTCGACCATGATTGAGGAAGCTAAAAGAGAAGCGAGTGAAGAAGGCGAACGCATTGTTCAAGCAGCTCAAGCAGAAATCGATCAAGAAGTTAATCGAGCGAGAGAACGACTTCGTGAGGAAGTTGCTGGAATTGCAGTATCGGGCGCTGAACGTATTCTTGAAGAAGAGATTGACCGTGACAAACATGCTGATCTCTTGAAGAAATTGGCAGCCGAACTTTAATCGATGGCTGAAAACACGACGCTGGCGAGACCTTACGCCAAGGCAATATTTGAGCTTGCAAAAAGTTCAGATCGCATGCTTGAATGGTCGCGAACTCTCAACTTCTTGGTAGAAGCATTGAGTACCCCTGAAATGCAGCAATTGCTGGGGTCACCCACCATTGCTGACGTTCAGAAGGCATTCAGCCTTTATCGACTATTTGGAGAACCTCCAGGTGAGGAAATTCGCAGATTTATTTACATATTGGCGGAGAACCAACGACTTGAATTGCTACCTGAAGTCACCGAGGATTTTGAACGGCGTCGTGCAGAAGAAGAAAAAATCCTAGATGTCGAGCTGATCGCCGCAATACAGCTCAACGACAACGAAGTCCAATCTTTCAAAGATGCCTTGAGCAATCGGTTTGAGCAAGATATTGAACTCTCTCAAACGGTGGACCCAAGGATCCTAGGTGGTGTGGTCATACGAGCTGGGGATAGCGTTCTGGATCATTCCCTTCGAGGCAAACTAAACAAAATGCAGGAAGCGCTCAGGCGCGCTTAATTAGGTAAAGACAAAAAATGGAGCAACTTAAACCATCTGAAATTAGTGATCTGATCAAGGACCGCATTGCGCAACTTGATATCAGTTCACAGCCACAAAACGAAGGTACCATCGTCTCAGTATCGGATGGTATCGTGCGTATCCACGGGCTGGCAGAGGCACAATACGGTGAAATGATTGAGTTTCCAGGAGGTGTCTACGGTATGGCAATGAATCTCGAAAGAGATTCCGTTGGTGCGGTCATATTGGGCGATTACGGAGATTTATCCGAAGGTATGACGGCACGATGTACTAAACGCATTGCCGAAGTACCCACCGGACCTGAACTATTGGGTCGCGTGGTCGATGCTTTGGGCGTTCCAATTGATGGTAAAGGACCGATTGCTGCAACAGCCAGCGCTCCAATTGAAAAAGTAGCGCCTGGTGTGATCGCAAGACAGTCGGTAGACCAGCCGGTGCAAATGGGTATTAAGTGCATCGATTCAATGATTCCTGTAGGCCGCGGCCAACGGGAATTGATCATTGGAGACCGACAGATTGGTAAAACAGCCATTGCTGTCGATGCAATCATCAATCAGAAAGGCACAGGGATTAAGTGCATTTATGTGGCAATTGGCCAGAAAATGTCGACGGTCGCCAATATTGTTCGCACCTTGGAGGAGAACGGTGCGATGGAGCATACCATTGTCGTCGCGGCGGCAGCGGCTGATCCCGCACCGATGCTGTATATTGCGCCTTATGCAGGCTGTTCCATGGGTGAGTACTTCCGTGATCATGGGGAAGACGCACTCATTATTTACGATGACCTGACAAAGCAGGCATGGGCGTATCGACAAATTTCGCTACTACTTCGACGTCCTCCAGGTCGTGAAGCGTATCCAGGCGATATTTTCTATCTCCACTCTCGATTACTAGAACGTGCGGCACGTGTAAATGCCGAATATGTCGAGAAATACACCAATGGTGAAGTTAAAGGCAAAACCGGTTCTCTGACGGCACTGCCGATCATTGAGACACAGGCGGGTGACGTATCAGCGTTTGTACCAACTAATGTGATTTCAATCACGGATGGTCAGATTTTCCTTGAAACTGATCGTTTTAATGCAGGTATTCGGCCGGCAATGAGTCCAGGTATTTCGGTATCTAGGGTAGGGGGTGCGGCTCAGGTACCGTTTATGAAGAAGATTTCAGGCGGTATCAAACTAGCGTTGGCCCAATATCGTGAACTCGCAGCATTTTCGCAGTTTGCTTCGGATCTAGACGAAGCGACACGAACACAGCTTGAACACGGCCAACGCATTGAAGAATTGATGAAACAACCTCAATTTTCACCTCTTTCGGTCTCAGAAATGGGGGTGTCTCTATTTGCCGCGAACGAAGGGTACCTTCGAGACGTGCCAGTGAATCGAGTACTTGATTTCGAGCGTGATTTGTTGGCGTATATGAACGCGGAACATGCTGATTGGATGACGCAAGTCTCGGAATCAGGAGATTACACCGACGAGATTGTTGAGCAGATGAAAGCAGCCATTGATGCATTCGTCGCGACCCACTCGTACGAGGAAGCATAGTGGCCGCTGGGCGCGAAATTAAGAAAAAGATCGGGAGCGTACAGAATACGCAGAAGGTCACGAGTGCGATGCAGATGGTGGCAGCCAGTAAGATGCGTCGGACTCAAGATAGGATGATTGCAGCTCGTCCGTATGCAATCCACATTCGCGACGTCATTGGACATCTGGCCAATTCCAATCCTGAATATGAGCATAAATACATGGGGGTTAGGGAAGTCAAGAATATTGGCTATATCGTGGTCTCGACGGACAAAGGTCAGTGCGGTGGTTTAAACGCAAATCTGTTCCGCGCCATGATTAAAGATATGACGCGCTGGAAGGAGAAAGAAGTTGGTTCGGCACTGGCTTTGATCGGAAACAAAGCAGCTTCGTTCTTTCGATCAGTGGGTGGAAATGTAGTAGCGGCTATCAGCGACATCGGTGAGAATCCTGGCGTGGATGACTTGATTGGAGGTATTCGCGTGATGCTGGATAAATTCGAAGCGGGTGATATTGATCGCTTGGATGTGGTGTCGAACGAATTCGTCAATAGTATGACTCAGACACCAAAGATATTTCAGCTACTGCCATTGAACCCAATCACCGATCAAAACCTACAACATCGGTGGGATTACATTTACGAACCGGATGCTAGAGACCTCATTAACGGCTTAGTGCAACGTTATATTGAATCTGAAGTGTATGAAGCAGTCATTGAAAATACTGCCTGTGAACAGTCTGCGCGCATGATTGCGATGAAGAACGCGACGGATAACGCAGAGCAGATGATTGAGGATTTAACGTTGTTGTACAACAACGCAAGACAGGCATCCATCACACAAGAAATCGCCGAAATTGTCGGTGGTGCGGCAGCACTGTCGTAATTCAAGGCAACAAGGAGCAAGATGAGTACTGGAAAAATTGTCCAAGTAATCGGCGCGGTAATTGACGTCGAATTTGACCGAGAGGAAGTGCCTAAAGTACTGGATGCCTTGACGGTCAAGGAAACTGGTCTGACCCTAGAGGTACAACAACAGCTAGGGGACGGTGTGGTTCGAACTATTGCGCTGGGGACATCCGAAGGAATTTCTCGAGGGCTGGAAGTATTGAATACTGGACAACCCATCTCCATTCCTGTCGGTGAGGAAACCTTAGGCAGGATTATGGACGTGTTGGGTAACTCGATCGACGAGAAAGGTCCTATAAACGCCAAGGAAACCAAACCCATTCATCGGAAGCCACCAACCTATGAAGATCAGAAGGGTGGTAATGAGCTTCTTGAAACAGGAATCAAGGTCATTGACCTCATGTGTCCCTTCGCAAGAGGTGGTAAGGTGGGGTTATTTGGTGGTGCAGGAGTTGGTAAGACTGTGACCATGCTTGAGCTGATCCGAAATATTGCTATCGAACACTCTGGTTTATCGGTTTTCGCCGGTGTTGGAGAGCGTACTCGGGAAGGTAATGACTTTTACTATGAGATGATGGAAGCCGGCGTGCTGGATAAGATTTCGTTGGTCTTCGGCCAAATGAACGAACCACCCGGTAACCGACTGAGAGTAGCCCTATCTGGGTTAACGTTAGCAGAACAGTTTCGCGACGAAGGTCGAGATGTACTTCTGTTCGTCGACAATATTTACCGCTACACCCTTGCAGGGGTTGAGGTTTCGGCATTGCTCGGACGAATGCCATCAGCGGTAGGATACCAGCCTAACTTGGCAGAAGATATGGGTATTCTGCAGGAACGAATCACTACAACGAAGACAGGTTCGATTACCTCAGTACAGGCAATCTACGTACCTGCGGATGACCTCACGGACCCCTCTCCAGCAACGACGTTCGCACACTTAGATTCAACAGTTACATTGAGTCGTGCGATTACAGACCTTGGAATCTATCCAGCCGTGGATCCGTTGGACTCCACTTCCCGACAGCTAGACCCGAATATCGTGGGGAATGAGCATTACTCTGTCGCTCGTGGTGCACAAGAGGTATTGCAGCGATACCAAGAATTGAAAGACATCATTGCTATTCTCGGGATGGATGAACTTTCGGAAGAAGACAAGAACTTGGTGTACCGAGCAAGGAAGATGCAGCAATTCTTCTCGCAATCTATGTTTGTTGCCGAGCAATTTACAGGGCAACCAGGACAGTATGTATCTCGAGAAGATACAGTACGAAGCTTCAAAGCCATACTAGATGGTGAAGCGGACGATCTTCCGGAGCAAGCTTTTTATATGGTTGGTACGATTGAAGACGCTCGTGAGAGAGCGAAGACAGTACAGGAAGCTGCCTAAGCATGGCGAGTTCAATGCGATGTGACATCGTAAGCGCAGAAAAGGAGATTTTTTCTGGTGATGTTACGATGGTTGTTGCGACGGGCATCTTAGGGGAATTAGGCATTATGCCTGGGCATACCCCACTGTTAACAGGTTTAAATCCTTGTACCGTGCGCCTCAAATTTGAAGATGGAAGTGAGGAGCCTTTCTACGTCTCAGGTGGATTTTTGGAAGTTCAACCGCACGTAGTGACTATCCTTGCGGATGCCGCGGAGCATGCGGCCGACCTCGATGAGGCGGCGGTGTTAAAAGCGCAAGAAGATGCTGAAAAAGCGATGTCGGATCAGGCGGCTGATGTGGATTTGTCGCGAGCCGCTGCGATGCTGGCAGATGCAACGGCTCGACAGAAAACAGTTGAAGAACTAAAAAAGCGAAGATCTTAAGAAAGACGAGCCCATAGGATTTTATTGGGTTGGTTCTGAGGCTTTCTAGTTAAATCAACTGCGTTGGATACAGGGTAAAGACGATTTCTATTGCGAATGAGCTGAGTCAGTAGACCACCGCAGAAAGACCATTTGTACGGTAGCGACGCTCCCACAGCAGAATGAAATCTTCATCGTGGCCTGCAATAAAATCGTCAGTCACAAAAGTATAGCGGGACATACGAGCCTCGCGCCTCAGCTCGAGCTGGATTGGTTCCAGGTCTCGGCGATACATGAGTTCCAAAAGAACCAGCTCGGTTATGACAGATGTGAGGCTCCTGATTCTGAGGGGTCTGTAGTAAGCCATGGTTGCTTCAAAAACCAAAAACTCATATGGCACATGTCCTTTCTCAATCGGTTTCCTTGATAAACCACACTCAACGTAATCTAGGATTCTCCTAAGGTGAGCTTCGTCGTCTGGACGAGTAGACATTAAGGGTCTTGTTTCAAAGCGTTCATGTGTCCGAATGCTCTCTGACAGATAGTTATATCGATGTACGAGATGTTGGGTGTATAGGTATTCCATCAGTTCGTATAGGGAATATCCTTTTGTGTTTCGACTGTGAATGTCAGTTACTGCTTCATCCATGCACTGGTCAAGTAGAAACATTTGCGTTCCTCCAATAATGGTCAGTAAAACAGGGGACGTAATAGATAGGGACGATACTGCTACCCCTATCAAACCTAAAGCTAGCTATCGAAACTGACAAAACCTGTCAGTGAGCTCGTTTTTCTTGTACATTCGCCAATAATTTCTTGATGAGTCCCCTTCTTGACTGCATTTGAAATGTCTTCAGCTATCGAGCTCTAGTGCTCGCCGAACCCTGTTTTGAACTTCAGACCGTAACTCAGTTGGTTTGAGTACTTCAACTTCTGGACCGTATAGATGGCGTTCTCATATTGATTGTCGTTTAATATACCACCGACTTCGACGAGGCGGTGTTAGAGTCGCAAAAAGATGCTGAAAAGCGATGTCGGATCAGGCGGCTGATGTGGATTTGTCGCGAGCCGCTACGATGCTAGCAGATGCAACGGCTCGACAGAAACCAGTTGAAGAACTAAAGAACCGAGCATCTTAAGAGAGACGAGCTCATGGGATTTTATTGGCTTGGTTGTGATGCTTTCTAGTCAAGTCAACTGTGTTGGATGCTGGGTAAAGACGAGTCCTATTGGAAGTGAGCTTAGTCAGTAGACTCTCACTGAAATGCCATTTGTATGGTAGCGACGCTCCCACAACAGAATGAAACCTTCATCATTGCCTTCAATAAAACGTTGAGCCACCGAACTATACCTGGGCATACGAGACTCGAACCTCAAGTTGAGCTGTATTCGTTTCAGGTGTCGGCGATGCATGAGTTCTAAAAGAACCAGTTCGGTTAAGACAGGTGTGAGGTTCCTGGTTCTGATAGGGCTGTAGTGAGCCATGTTTGCTTCAAAAACCAGAAACTCATATGGCACATATCCTTTCTCAATCGGTTTCATTGACAAACCACACTCAACGTAATTCAGGATTCTCCTAAGTTGAGCTTCGTCGTCTGAACGAGGAGGTATCAAGGGTCTTGTTTCAGAACGTGCTCTTATCCGAATGCTCTCAGACCGATAGTTATATCGGTGTGCGAGATGTTGTGTGTACAGGTATTCCATCAGCTCGTATAGGGAATATTCTTCTGTGTGTCGACTGTGAATGTCAGTTACTGCTTCATCCATGCACTGGTCAAGTAGAAACAATGGCGTTCCTCCAGTAATTTTCAGTTAGACAGGGTCAGTAGCAGTAGGTAAGGACGATACTGCTACCCCCCATCAAATGGAAGGCTAGCTATCGACACTGACAAAACCTGTCAGTGAGCTCGTTTTTCTTGAAAATTTGCCAAAAATCTCTTGATGAGTCCCCTCTCGACTGCATTTGAAACGTCTTCAGGTATAGAGCTCTAGTGCCCCCCGAATCCTGTTTTGAACTTCAGACCTTAACTCAGATGGTTCGAGTACTTCAACTTCTGGACCGTATCGGAGGATTTCTCCGATTAACTCAGTTGAATCAGAATATGGAACTTCGAGAATGAAACTTCCATCCAGTGCGTCGACACTTTTCTGGTTGCTGTGCCATGTTTCGTCTCGAATCCAGGGTGCGATTTTTTGGGAAAAACGAAGTTTCGCGCAAGTGATCTCTTTACCAGAGAAGATTCCATAACCACTACGTAAAACCTGCTCTAATTCATCCTCATCAATGCTCTCGAATGTCAGAGAATTTTCCTCTACTTCTTCTATTTTTCGTATGCGGTCTACAGAGAAAACGCGCAGTTCGTTTGATTCGTGGTCGTAACCATCTATGTACCAGTGATCTTTGTAATACACCAATCGTTGAACCGAGACAGGCCTCTTTAATTGTGCTCCTTGAGACCGAGACTCGTACTCAATAAGAAGAACCTCCTGATCTAGGATCGCAGAGACAATTGAAACAAGATGGGTGTGTTCGCCTTTTCTTCTGTGAGATGCGAGAATTCGGACTTTATCAGTGGGAAAGGAACGCGTTTTCCCCCTCTTCCTGAAGTACTTATCGATATTTTGCTTCACTTCATCAGGAATCAACTGGGGGGCTGAATCCGACATTCGTTGGGCTACGACATGAAAAAACAGGAACCATTCCATGGATCGAGCTGAAAGCCACAACCCCATGCCGTTGATTATCTCGGAAGGTTTTTTCATTACATACCCTCCGTTCTTAGACTCAATGACAGCTCCATAGTTGTCTTTCAGATCGGCAAGATAGCGGTGTATGCTTCTGTCGTCCACGCCAACACGGCTGACGAGTTCTGCCAGCGAAATAGGTGTGCGTCGGTCTTTCAGAATTTTGTGGGTTTCATACAGTCGATGGATTTTGCTCATTCAATGTGTTCCTTGTTCAGATTTGTGAAATGCGTACCCTTCTACTTTAAGTGAACGATATTCCCATTGCAGGTTGATCTGGTTTGGTCAGCAATAAGAGTGCCGCACTTACAATTAGGCAGTGTCTTTACTCCCATGTACAGAGTAAAAAGATATGTCAGTAGATTACGACAAAATTAAGCCAACTGCGAACAGCTGGTTTGGCAGCACTTCAACCGTCCTAAATTGCTACACAATACCCTAAATTTAGAAACTTAGGCTCAATTCAATATTTAATGTAAATAGCAGCACAGTAAAACTACCTAATTCTTGGAAGTACTCAACTTGTTGTGGCATGTCCACATCGGGAGTAATCATGCGATCATTGTTTCTACTTACTCTATGTTTCGCCGCTGTCGGAGCTCTTGCTGAGCCTCCACCCATCCCAGCCTTCACCGACCCACCTAAGTACTTCGGTGTCGCAGTCTCACCGGGCGGCGACTATATGGCGGCATCTCTCTACGTTGACGAGGAAGCCCGTTTTCGTATCGTTGATCTAGCTACCCAAGAAATCAAAGTTAGCTTTGGTATGGGGAAAGAACGTCGCATTAATCAATTCTGGTGGGTTAACAGCGATATTGTCATTGTGACTCCAGCTCAACGAGCCCCAGGGAGTGACTTTTACTATCCCACCGGCGCGAAAATGGCCATTGAAGTGGAATCTGGTCGGAGGACGGATTTGTACTTTGGGGGACTTTACGATGTGATGCCCGATGATGATGATTACATCATGGTCATGGGTGGGGAGGGTCGGCATTCAGAAATCTACAAGATGGATATCAAAAGTAGTGGCAAAGAACAAATGGCGCGTTCTGCCAACCCTGGTGGGTTTTTCGTCTATGACCGTGATCGAAGCATCGTATTCACGATGGGTGAAAATGAAAGAGGAGATACAGAGGTACATCACCGTGAAGGTCGTGGGCGTTGGGAACATGTCACCACCAGGCCGTTTGGTGAAAACGGATGGATCCCAATTGGATTTGGGTTCACACCAGGTAGCTTCTTGACATTGGATAGTCGTCGCGGCGATGGAAAAACCGCTGGTCTTGGTTCGTATGATCCAGAGAGCAGAAAGCACACGATGATTGTTCAACATCCTGTTGTGGATATTGGATTTGGTAGCTTAATGCGGGATTATTACGGCAATACCTATGCGCTGACCTTTGAATTTCACTTTCCTCAAACACACTACCTAGACAAGTCTCATCCACTAGCCGCACAGCACCAACTTATTCAGAAGCAGTTTCCTAATGATCGAGTGAGTTTCCCTTCATTCAGTAAGGATTACAAGAAGGTGGTGGCAATGATCTCCGGGGATCGAAAACCGGGCGACTATTACCTGGTAGATGCAGATGCTGGTTCTTTGAACCAAGTTGCGCAGGTCAGACCTGAATTGACCCCTGACAAGCTTGCTGTGATGCAACCCATTGAGGTGACCACGAGGGATAAAAAGAAAATATACGGTTACGTAACGAGCATGCCAGATACACCTATGCCAGGACCTATGGTCGTGGTTCCACATGGTGGACCCCATGGCGTTAGGGATTATTGGGGTTTCAATTCCACTGCTCAAATCTTTGCAACGCGCGGATATCACGTATTACAGATTAACTATCGGGGGTCTTCTGGTTACGGTGTGGAATACGAAAAGGCAGGCCACGGGAAGTGGGCTGACCTTATTCAGGAAGATATCCTTGATGCAACTCGATGGGCCATAGGCGCAAAAATCGCAAACAAGGATCGAATTTGCATAGCAGGTAGTAGCTTCGGAGCATACTCAGCAATGATGAATGTTGCACTTGAACCCGATTTGTATAAATGCGCGATTGGTATCGCCGGTATTTATGACATGACAATCATGGAGCGGGCTGGTGATACTCGTCAGTTTCGATCAGGCGAACGGTTCCTTGAACTGATGCTGTCCAACAATAAAGACAGAAAACGCGAAATTTCTCCAATCACCTATGCGGATCAAGTTAAAGCTGAAGTTATGCTGGTTCACGGCGGCCAAGATCGTCGTGCTCCACCGGTGCATGCACACAAAATGCGTGATGCGTTGCGAGATGCAGGGAAAGAGGTGGATTGGTTGTTTGAAACTGACCAGGGTCACGGCTTCGTAGGGCCTGAAACTCTGTTGAATTACTGGAATCGACAACTAGCGTTTTTGGAAAAACACATCGGCTCGTAAGTTAGTAGCCCAAACATCTCTACTAAATGGAAAAGGGGTGTTGCCCAGCGGCAACACCCCTTTTAAGTGTCTGGTAAAACGTACGAGTTAAGACTTATGAGAGCGCGCTGATCGCCTCGTCTGCACCGTCTTTAATGTCAATGATCTTGTCAAAACCAGCGACGCGCACGATTTCCATGATGTTATTTGGGAGAGCAAAGAGAGCAAACTTCGCATTTGCAGATTTGAGATTCTTTGCGGTGATCAGTATGGACCTTAGACCCGCAGAGCTTATATAGGAAAGCCCCGACAGATCCAACGCTACTGCCTTGTCCTCATCTGCAATGAGATTTCTGACGTCCTCTTCGAACTGCTGAGCATTTAAGCCATCGATTCTCCCGTTGACCGCGATCATTAGTACCGGTCCATTGTGCTCCGATGTCAATTCCATGCCGAAACTCCGTTACAGATTATTCTGACTTTACTATGAAGGAACTTTAGTTTAAAAGTTCGCAAAGCAATTTTAAGGATAAACAGTGTACTTATGGAACAAACATCTTCTGATAGTTTCTGAATCTTCGTTCAGATAACGCTCCCGATTCAATACTTTCCTTTACTTTGCACCCCGGTTCCGCGCCATGTTGACAGTTTCTGAAGCGGCAATCGGCTGCAAGTTCCCATATTTCAGGGAAGGTCCGACGAATACCGACAGTTGACGTAGAGACGCCAACAGCCTTTAAACCAGGCATATCTACCACATAACCACTAGCTGGTACTGCAAGTAGCTTTCGTTCGGTTGTTGTGTGTCTACCACGTTGATCAGAATCTCGAACTTGACCTGTTAGTCGTTCTATATTCCCACTAAGCGTATTGATGAGAGTTGATTTTCCCACGCCAGAAGATCCCAGAAGAGTGATGGTCTGGTTTGGGGTAAAGTAGCCCGAGAGCTGTTGGCATTGTTCTGCATCAAGACAATTAATCAAATGAACATTGAGTTTGTTAGAAATTGCTTGAGCGCGTTGCGAAAAAGGTTCAACATCCGCGCAAAGATCAATTTTTGTCAGTACGACAATGGGTTCCACTTCGCCACTATGACACAAAACTAAGAATCGTTCGATGCGAGACTCATTGAACTCATCATTGCACGAGCTGACGATAAATGCGCGGTCAGAATTTGCCACCATTGGGTCTAGTTCTGTAGTTGCCTGCCGTCGCTGACGTTGCGCTGGTTGTCGCTGAAGTATGGATTTCCGCTCTAGAGCTCGTACGATGGTTTCCTTCGCCCCATCAAGTACAAGCCAATCACCAACCGCAGGAATCCACTTTTGAAGCATGGAGTATTGGGTTAAAACAGCAAAGCTGGAATGTCCGTCTTGAACCTCTAATGCGGTGCGCCGAACCGAGGCAACACGAACAACTCGCGCTAATTCGTCTGAATTGGTAAGCTGAGTTTCAAAGAAACTTGACCAGCCAAGCTTGGCGAGAGATTCTGAAGTTTCATTCACCTAAGAATTAGAACAGGAGAGGTAATGTTTGCGACTAAACTGTCAGGGACATGCACAACTCTTTGAACACGATCGGAGACGAATATTCATGACAAGTGCAAATCTAGAGAAACTCTATGAAGGGATATCGTCGGGTGACTATTCCGCCATACGTTCCGTGCTGGAGAGGATGCCAAGTTTGGTAAACAGTAAGGATTCTACTCCCCCGCCTATCCATTGGGCCATCTACCAGAACGACTTTGAGGCGTTCAAGACATTGTTGGACTTCGATCCTGATTTAGAGCTCAAAGATCAAGATCGGGATGCAACTCCGCTCGACTATGCGATTGTGTTTGCTCGACTAGAAATGGTCCGTGCCCTAATTGACAAAGGTGCTGATTCATCAGGTCGTTTGGTAACAGCGAGGAAAGGTGAAGAAGGTGGATTTGGTGAATTCGAAGATACGCCGTCGGTAGAAGAATATTCCGAAATTGTTCTGCTTTTAGAGGGTATCGGAGCAACGGATTAGGGAACATACGCATTAGTTCGGAGTTTTGAATTGGTTCAAAAAGAGTGGTCTCGCTCAAGTTTTGACAGTAGCTGTTTGACCAGATCCATGCTCTAGGAACAAAATTATCAGAGCTGGATTTTTCGTCCCACACAATGATTTCGTTCGTTTAATCGTCTTTCTGAAGACGGCTATCGGTTAGACTTTTGCACTTCTCAAATTAGTAAGGAAATTCAATGGCGGCTATTCCACGAGGTGCAACAGTTGCAGTCACCGGAAGCGCAGGATTTATAGGTAGTTGGGTTGTACGGGTGCTTCTTGACAAGGGGTACCGCGTCAGAGCTTGTGTCAGAAATGCAGACGATGACGAACGCTGCGGCTTTCTCAAAGCTCTGGGAGCGTATCGATCAGGTCGCCTCACACTGCACTCTGCAAACCTTGATGACGAAGGCTGTTTCGACGACATTTTCAAAGGATGCCACGGTGTAGCACACGTCTCACATGTGAGCAACTACAACGATCAGGACTACGTGAAACGAGTTTGTGATCACATGATCAATAGCGTCAATAACTCAGGCACGGTCAGTCGAGTTGTAGTAACTTCAAGTATTGCTGCAGTCATATCCGAAGTGGATATCCAAGAGCTCAAACGAAGACCAACGCTGTACGAAGACCGATATCCAGATGAGCAAAATCCCAAGCGGGATGTCACTCATGGTCAAGGTTATTCGATGGGTAAAGTACTCGCACAACGAGCATTTTCCGACGCGGCTGAGGAAAGTGGGGACTGGGATGCCATTACTGTGTGTCCGGCAGATAACGTTGGACCGATCCAATCGGCTCACCAGAAGAACATGGGACCATGGCAACACAATATTGAGATGATGTTGTTGGGAGAGTATTTTCAGAATGGTGCCTATCGTCCTTGGATGACAGTGGATGTGCGTGACGATGCCGCATGTCATGTGGGTCTATTGGAGAGTGTGCTTGTCAAGAATGGCGAGCGATATATTGCTTGGTCTACCGACACACCGAAAGTCGAAGAAATCTGTGCAGGTATTGATCGACTATTACCTGAACTCGGACACGCGACTCCTGAGGTTACAGATCAATTCCCAGATCGAGTCAAAGCGCGTGAACAGGAACTGCGAAGTATTTGGGCAAGTTGTGATTTACGTAATGATCGAATTAAGGCAGTTACTGGCGTTGAGTTTCGACCATTTGACGAGTCTTTGCGAGATTGTGTGGAGTCGTTATTGGCTGTTGCAAATGTCCAACCAGTGCTTAAGGAAGGGTTTAGTCTTCGCGGATAACCAGCTCGACAGTTCATTGTTGCGTGAACACACATCTGAGTGCCACTGAAATACAGAAGTTTCAGGCAGACGGCTACATCTCGCCTATATCTGTATTCTCTCCAGCAGAGACACTTGAGTTACGGAACAAGCTCGAGTCATTCGAGAGGAGTCAAGGTGAACGAGCCGCGTCGATGCGCACGGACATGCACTTACTGCTTGATTGGGCTTGGGAGGTTGTGCATGACCCACGCATTGTCGATCCGGTTTCCGATGTACTTGGCCCGAATGTACTGCTTTGGTCGTTGAACTGGTTTATCAAAGAAGCCAATGATCAAAAATTCGTCACGTTTCATCAGGATGCCACTTATTGGGGTCTATACCCTTATGACGTAGTTACGGCATGGGTTGCTTTATCGGATGCATCCATGGCAACGGGACCGATGAGATTTGTGAAAGGGAGTCATACCGAACCGATTCGCGAGCATTCCGATACCTTCAGTGAAAATAACCTCCTGTCTCGAGGACAGGTAATCAAGGGTCAAGTGTCGGACGATAGGATTGCGGTTGCACCGCTTCAAGCAGGAGAAATGTCATTGCACCATGTGTGCACTATCCATGGCTCTGAGCCGAATGAAACAGGAGATCGCAGAATCGGCATGGTACTACGGTATTGTGCAACTCATGTAAAGCAGACTAAAGTGGCAGATACAGCGGTGCTAGTCAAAGGACGAGACGTATTCAACCACTTCGAGTTGCTACCGCCACCCCAAGTGAATATGGGTAACGAAGAAGTGTCGCGGCACAAAGATTCCTTACGAAAGATGCAGAGAGCAATACACTCAAAGGACTACGAAGAGGGCCAAAGCTAGACGGGAAGAGCAAAATTTCAGTACTCTTGAGGCTTGAGGTGAGCAGATCCTCGACTGATCGTTTCCTGAACTAGCGTTGAAAACTCCACATCGCCTTCTGAAGACGAACGTGAGTCTGATTTATCTAGTTGTTGCCATCGTTCTGCATTGAGTCCATCCATTCGGGTAGTATTGACATAGTGGATACCCACGCCAGCTCTAGGTTGGTCGGTGGTATTGTCACCTGTTGCATGTGGCGTACCAAAGCAGAAGAAGACCACGCCACCGGCTTCAAGTTCACAGTAAAGAGCGTCCTTATCGTGAATTTCAGTTCGGATATGATGATCAGATAAAGGATCCCTGCAATGTGCAAAAGTCTTGTTGAAAGCATTAGGAAGAACCTTTAGACAACCGTTTTCCCGACTTGCATCGTGAATTGCAATCCACATGGCCAAGCCACCTAGCGGATCTGACATTTGGAAATAGGCATTATCGGTGTGCCAGCTTGTCGCTATGCCGGAGTGTGCAGGCTTGTAGAAGCTCTGATCTAGGATTTTTACGATTGGACTACCGACTAGATTTTGTACCGCAGAGACGACCTTTGTGGTCCTGCTCAAAACCTGGAAGAGCGTGCTCCTTGGATGTAGAGGAATGCACTGCAGGTTTTGAACGGCAGGGTTTGTGGATACGTCTCTGAACATACCTTCGTTAAGCCAACGAGCTACTTCGAGCTGCATTGCTAGGACCTCGTCATCTGAGAAAAATCGGTGAACGACTAGCTTGCCACTGGCATGGAACTCTTGGATACTCGGAGTTGGTAATGACATCTGATTTTGGGATTTACGTGGTCTAGCGTCATTATGCCTCTTAAAGCGGCACTAGGCTGTATAAGTCTGTGTCAAATCATAGAATAGGTCATTATGAACACTGAACCTTGAAGGTTTGAATTAAAACAAGTGATAGGTAAAGGCACAACTCTCGACAATCCGTTTACACCAGACCCTGGGGAGCTTCCTGATGTATTTGAAGGTAGGGAAGAAGAGATTAATGAGTTTAAAGAGTTGATCCGAGATGTCGGTAAAAAAACACCCAGACCAACATTGCGTGTGCTTTATGCACCTCGAGGACATGGTAAAACGACCCTTTTGAGATACCTAAAGGAACATTCCAGCCAGTTTGCCAGAGAGGAAAATGTCAAAGATGTTCAGACAATCATTCTTACTCCGTCAGAACTGAATCTAAAAACCCTCTACAGAAAAATAACGGGGAACAACCTAGAAGTTGAAACATCAGTTACAAAACAGGGAAGTGGCGGAATCGATGCTGGAACAAAGTCTGAACTATTAGGTTTTCAACTAGCTTTCAAAGCTAGCGGAAATCTATCAAAGAAGACTACGTATGAACATGATGTGGAAGATTTTGCTCAGGTCATAGAGTTGATAGGCAAATACAGACCAACTATTCTATGTATCGATGAATCACATACTATGGACCCCCAAGTATTGAGAAATCTACTTCAATGCTTGCAGCAGACCACGGGTGACAAAATACCTGTTACCACCATATTATCAGGTACTCCTGAATTAAGGCGTGCAGTTAGGGAATGCAATGCCTCTTTTGCGACTAGATACACTGTACATACACTAAGAACATTAACAACAGAGGAGAGTAGGCGAGCCATTGGTACGCCATTTACGAAAAACAAAGTTGAATCACCACCTGAACATGTCATTGATGAAATGGTACGTGAATGTCATAACTACCCATTTTTCATTCAGTTGTACGGTCGAGCTCTATGGCGAAATTGTGTAGAAGACGAATCACTCGTAATCAATGCCGAAAAATGGGAAAAAGCTACGACACAGTTTCATACCGGCAAAGACTTCATGTACGAAGAGCGGTATGAAGAAATCAGTAAAAAGAACCTACTCGAAAGTGCATTTCACATTGCGAAGCTATTTGATGAAAAGGAGCAATGGCTGGAATCGGAGCTTGTAACGCGACTTTCAGGTGAAGGAATCTCAGATTCAAAATCCGACATTCAGCAACTCAGTGATTTGGGATATTTGTGGAAGCCTGACGTGTCGAAACGTTTTTATGAACGAGCCATTCTCTCTTTAATGGACCACATCAAACGGAATGTGCAAGATGATCTTAAGGCTTCAGCGCATCGACAAAAGTTGATGAAACAACAGAACAAGGATGTGCCAGACGCTGGAGAATGTCTTCCAGGAGACGAGAGTTACACCAGGGTTAGGTAAGGTGCATACTGGAGTGCTGCTTGATGGCACTCCGGTCTGTAAATCTGTTATTTCTTGCGGTCGAGTAGCACCTCAATCACTTGCTCAAGTTGAGCAGGTTCCTGATCTTTAAAAGGTGTCATTCGACGATATATCTCAGCAGCTGCTTGGTGAAAATCTCCCGGTAATCCTGCTTCGCTGTATGTCTTAGAGATTTCAAGCATTTCGCCGGTAAAACGCCAGCCCTTTCTACTCGTTCCAGGAGCGGTGTTACTGGATCTCTGCTCTAACCCAGGTTGTGAGATGGACCATTCTGACAAAAGAGCCTCGGTTATTCCATGGTATTCCGCAAGAGCTCTCAACGCCAGCAGTAACGCCGATGTTCCCTTGGTATACGACGCATAACACATTTTTAGTGCAGAAGCGCTTGAGTTCTGCTCATCCAACGGGACCGCCCCAACCAATGTTCCTTGAAATAACTCTGCCACCTCTACGCGACGCATTCCTGAAAGGTACAGTCGAGTGGTTCTAGGTCTTGTTGCAGGTGGACCAATGATCCCACCGTCAACATAGTTCTGTCCAAACAGATCACTGATTTGTAACGCAGTATCTGGTGAGGTGGCATTTGCATCCATGTAAAGATTTTCGAAACCTCGGCCACGTACATCCGTCGCCAGTTCCAGTGCGGCTTCAGGAGGACAGATGGAGAAAACCATGTCAGCTACTGCCAGCCCCTCGTTGAGGTCTGCCACAGCGGCGATCCCTGCATCTTGAGCTCGTTTCTGCGTGTCCAGTGATCGCCCTCGGCTAACCCAATAGACAGTGTGATTTGAACTTTTCAGATTAGCAGCGATGGAGCTACCCATTTCGCCAGGATGTAATAACAGGATATTCGTCAAGTGAGTCAAGCCCAATAGAAAACCAAATGATTGTAGGGAACGTCACTCGTCAAATGGTCTATTGAACAGGGTTGTCCACCTTGAAACTTTCGAGCCTATCAGACATGTAAAAGCGCCCTAGTCGTAACTGGCAATTTGAGGTGTCCCTTGCAAAATCCATAGTTCTTGGAATGCTCATTATGTAATCCATGGATTGGTGGTAAATTGAAGGGAACAGTGTCGTCAGCACTACAATTTCCAAGCTCAGAAAACTGCAAAACAGGAGATTCATGCGTTTAGAAGATATTAAGCACATCGGAGTACTTGGTGGCGGAGTCATGGGAGGCGGTATTGCTCAGATCATGACAGCAATCGCGGGATACCAAGTCACAGTCAGGGATCTAACTCAGCAAATCCTAGATGACACCCAAGCAGAGATTGAAGATAACAAGTGGGGCGTCAAGCGAGCGGTTGAACGCGGCAAACTTGGATTTGATCAAGCCATTCGAGCTCTTAATCAAGTCAACTACACGCTTGAATTGGCGGATTTGGCAGATTGCGATTTGATTATTGAGGCAGTCCCAGAGCGATTGGAACTAAAGCAGCAAGTTTTTAAAGAGCTTGATGGGATTGCTAAGGAAGACTGCATCTTTGCTTCCAATACTTCGGGCTTCGTGATCGCAGAGATCGCGCAAGATGTTTCCGCAGAACGTAAGAAAAAGTTCGTAGGCATGCACTTTTCCAATCCAGTACCTGTGATGCGTATGTTGGAGGTGATCAGCACCGACGAATCTGACCCTGAAGTCGCTGAGATTTGTAAGGCTGTAGGTGAAGCATCGGGTCGTGCAGTTTGTATGGTGAAGGACAAAGCCGGCACTTATGGATTCATTTTGAATCGTGTATTTGCTGCAGCTGCGAGAGAAGCCAAGCAGATCGTCGATGATGGGCTAGCGTCACCAGAAGATGTAGACAAGGCAATGATTACTGGTAGAAACTGGCCTGCTGCATTCTTTGGCTCTAGAGGCGGTATAGGGAAAAAGTGGTAATGCGGTCTGTTCTGACTGAATTGCAACGAATCGACCTCAAAATGTGAGTCTCGAAGTATTCAGCTTTTAATTGGGTAAAGTAGCTTGTTGAAGCGGCCGCATAACTAAGAGAGTACAGCTATCGACTTCTCAGGTTACCCACTGGATTCAGACATTTTCGATGAGATGTTTGATAGCGATGGGCGTCCGCACGTTCATACAAGACGATTCTATGAAGTGCTCGAAAGAGCGGACACCACAGTACTGGACAACATACAGACTCGGGTATCGCGTAGTTTTTTAGATCAGGGGATTTCTTTCACGCTCTACGACGACAAGGAAATGAGCGAGCGGATGATCCCAATCGACTGCATCCCGCGAATCATCCCTAGTTGGGAATGGAACGAGCTAGATATTGGCCTGACCCAACGTCTTAAAGCACTAAATGCTTTCCTGGACGATGTCTATCACGAGGGCAATATTCTTAAGGACCAAGTGATACCGATTGATCTAGTGCGGGGATGCCCTGCGTACAAGGTAGAGATGCGTGGGATCAATATACCCAACAGAACTTGGGTCAGCATTTGTGGCACAGATATCGTGCGCACCAATGATGGTTTCCTTGTACTGGAAGACAACTTGCGTGTGCCATCTGGGGTGTCCTACATGATTGCTAATCGAAATGCGGTCAAGGCGCATTTTCCTCGCGCCTATCGAAATCATCGCGTCCATGAAGTGAGTCAGTACGGGGAGTTTCTGCACCGGACCCTGCTCGAAATGGCTCCCGAAGGAGTCACCAATCCGGTGATTGCGGTACTGACTCCAGGCGTATTCAATTCAGCGTTTTACGAGCACATGTTCCTCGCTGATGAATTAGGTGCGGATCTCGTTGAAGGACAAGACTTGGTCATAAAGGATGGGTATGTCTACGCGAGAACGACGCGTGGTCTTCAGAAAATTGACGTTATCTATCGTCGTGTCGATGATGAGTTTTTGGACCCGTTGGTATTTCGACAGGACTCCATGCTTGGTGTGCCAGGGTTGTTGCATGCATTTAAGCTAGGTAGAGTGTCTGTTGTCAATGCCCCTGGTGTAGGTGTTGCAGACGATAAGAGCATTTATACCTACGTACCTGAAATGATCAGGTACTACCTAGGGCAAGAACCCAAGCTCCAGAATGTCGAAACATACTTGTGTCGACGTGCACGGGATCTGGAATATACCTTGGATAATTTGTCAAAGTTGGTTGTCAAGCCGGTAGGCGAGTCGGGAGGCTTTGGACTCACGATTGGGCCTGATGCTTCTCCCGCAGAACTGCAAGAATGTGAAACCAATCTCAGGGAAAATCCTAGAAATTACATATCGCAACCCACACTGGAGTTCTCGAAATCACCTTGTCTGATAGACTCTAAACCAGAACCTCGACACGTCGATTTGAGACCCTTTATTCTGCACGGTAGGGAAACTCGCCTCGTGCCAGGCGCATTTTGCCGAGTGGCTCTGAAAGAAGGAAGCCGGGTAGTCAATTCCAGCCAAGGTGGTGGCGGAAAAGACCTCTGGGTGTTGCGCGAATAATGCTGGCAAGAACCGCGTTTAATCTCTATTGGTTGGCTAGATATTTACAGAGGTGTGAACTGACCGCGCGGATGCTAAGCATTCAGGTGGAAACACTGGTGGATAAACCCATTGCTGAAATTCTTTTCGGGTGGGAACGACTATACCGTTCATTGGAGCGTGACATACCACAGTGGCAGACACAGGACTCCAACGAAGATGAACTTCCGTCTTCAGATTCATTGACGTTATGTGATGACTTGACATTTTCGACAGTCAATCCAGATTCAGCATGGGCATGTTTCGTACGAGTAAGGGAGAATGCTCGTCAAGTGCGCTATTGCATAACTGAAGAGGTCTGGTCGAGTATTAACTTGACTTACTTGGAATATCGTGATAAGACCATATTAGACGTTTGGGAAAGTTCTCCGCAGTTCTTCTATCGAGACTTCGCGCGAGACATTCAGTCTATCGAAGGAGTGGCAGAAGCAACCATGTATCGAGACGATGGTTGGTTCTTCTATCAGCTTGGTGGGATCATTGAACAAGCCCAACAACTATGTTCGATGCTACTGTCGCAACATGAGCTGCTCCTGAGCCACCGAAGACTGTCGACCTCTACATGGGTGAGTCTGTTGAGATGCTACTACGCGAAAGAAACCTATGAGCATGTCTATGGCATGACCATCGATCCAAGATCGGCATTCAATCTGCTTGTGTTTGATTCTCGGCTACCTTGTTCTCTTAATGCGTTGTTGAAGAAACTCCAGGCAACCATCTCAGACTTGGGAGAAGCTCCTAATCTCGTAGCATTGCAACAGATTAGGAGTGCAATGTTTTCTCTAGCAACGCAAGTTTCCCATATTTCATCGGGCTTTAAGGCATCTTTAGAAAGTCTTCAGAGTGCACAGAATATTTTCACGCAAATCCATGAGGATATCTTCAATGCGTGGATCGGCTATACCGTAGAGGAAGCGCCAGTCAACTAGCATGGCTCAAGCTGAGAGAGTATTCACTATTGAGCACTGCTCAACGTACAACTATACGGCTGAGCGTACTTCCTGCGTGATGTCGCTGTGTTTAATGCCACTATCGAACTCAAAGCAACGGGTAGAGGCGTTCGAATTGATTATTGATCCTCTGACGCAACCGATACCGTTTGAAGATTTTCTTGGAAATGCCTGTCACCTGATCAACATTCATCAGCCACATACCGAGGTTAGCATTCGGTCGAAAAGTCTGGTGTGCCTCAAGGATAACCCCAATAAGGATTCGGTCCATTCTCAGCTACAGAATCCAACCTATGAACTTGGTGGCTACGCCGATTACTGGGACTACGAACAACCGACGGCAAGAACCGCTTGGTCGGAGAAGGTGGAAGCGTTTTTGGAGGAGCAATGCCTTAGCCAAGACGACGACACGTATGGCTCGTTATACCGGTTGGAACAAGGTATTTATGATGCCTTACGCTATACGCCGCAGAGCACGACGGTGGATACCATGATTGATGAGGTACTTGTGCAACGCGCAGGTGTGTGTCAGGACTTTGCCCACCTCATGATTGCGGTGGCGCGTCATTGGAATATTCCAGCAAGGTACGTCATGGGATATCTCTGTTCTGACGCTCAACCAGTTGCGAACGCACAGGCAACTCACGCGTGGGTAGAGTGCTTGATTCAAGACCGAGGTTGGGTGTGTTTCGACCCGACCAATCCAACTTTGCGAGACAGTGGCTACATCACCGTCGCACATGGTCGTGATTTTGAGGACGTGTGTCCGACGAAGGGAGTCAATATCGGCAGTGGAGACGAGGAGTTGCAGGTAGAAGTAACGGTTTTAAACCTTTCGAGCTAAGCTCACATAATCATGAGTGACGAACCACAGAATCCACGACTGAACTTCAAGCGTTGGAAGATTAAAGATTGGCGCATCGTCTTTGCCGTTGTTTTGACATTCATCTGGTTGGTGGGGTGGACCACGGTTGCGCTGGTCGTGGGCTGGGACTCATTCTGGCGCACGGAATTAGTGAGTTTGGGAGGCCTAGAAGGGCTATTTGCTCCAATGGCGTTTCTTTGGCTAGTGGTTGGTCTGTTCGTGCAACAGAAAGAGCTGTCGGTAAATACAGCGGTATTGGAACAGTCGAACCTCCAAGCAGCGGAGCAGACGAGAGTATTGGCAACGACAGAACTGCGCGCGAGACAATCGGCGTTCTTTCAAATTAGGGACAACATTTTCAGGTCAACAGGCACCCTTTTGGGGTACATGATCACGACCACTTTAGGTCCGCAAGGGAAGGGTAAATACAAAGAGAAGGAGATCGAAGAAATTTGGAAGAATCATGGGGCGGGGGAATTTGACCGCTTTTCACTGATGATTTTGGCGGATGATCTGGCGACCGAGGAGTTATTGTTCGCGAATGCCACCAACCGGAGCTGGACCGAGGATGTCGTTCGGAATTTCCGTAACTTACTTAGGCTGGCGAATGACTGTGACGACGAGAATCGCACCATCAGCAAATCGGTGACGCAGAGTTCACTGGGTTACGTGTATTTGAAGATATTGCCACTTCTGAAAGTACCTTCGGCATGGGCGATGTTCGATGAGGAACCGACGGTCCAATACTCTAGTGAGGATGTAGATGTTACCGGCACCTGGAAATCGATCTCCGAAACCGGAGCACCGGAGGAAACCTTTACCGTGGTGCTTGAACAGGATAGTGCGAAGGAAGTGAAAGGCGTGGTGATAACCTCTGATTACGAGCTCGATATGCACTATGGCGCTGTGGACGGCAACAGACTCTTCCTGAGCTTCATGATGATGGGGTTAGTTTCAGTGACTACCGCTTGGGTTGATAGGGATCTTATGCGCGGGACAGTGCAATCTCGAGAAGGATTGGTGCTTGCGTTTGAAGCGCGGCGCATTTCTAATCGAAGCAAATAACCATCCAATTTTTGGGAGTTATATACCTTAGTGCCCTTTAGGCTTAAGGCTACTGTTCTGCGTGGACGGTGATCCAGTGATCTCCGTTTCCCTGCCTTCTACCCACGCCCCGGGGGAACTCCCGCCCAAGCAGAGGGCCTTTAGTCCCTCAAGTAGAATGTATTGGACAAGTTTAACCAAAAGATGCACGGTTCCCAAATACTTGTCCAAGCTCTTTGGCATCAAGGTATATAACTCCCCAATTTTTCTTATAGTGATTTAGCGAAACGCCGTGTCCGATTGTTCAATTGCATCGAAAGCAGTGCGAATTGCAGCGATATTTCTAACGCTCATTGTTTGTCATTCCTGTGTTTCGTTTGTACCCATTACACCAGAAATGGAAAAGAGGTTTGTTGGACATTATCGTGCGGTTTTGACCGGCAACCGCCAAGTAGTTCTGACTATTCATGAGGATCTTTCATATGACTACGTTGAGGATAGTTATCGGCGAGGTCACGTCGCGCAGGTCTTTCGTTCCGGGACACTGAGAGCGACGGGCGAACAAACCGCGAGAGTGGGATTGGTACAACTAGAGTGGATTTACCCAGGAAATGTCAAAGCGTTATCACCTTATGGTGGAAGCCGAAGACCGAATAGTACGGCTGGCCTAGGAACCGGACGAGGTGGCATGATTTATTCCGATGGAAGCCATGTGTTTTTCCTTCGCCGTCGATAGTCTTAGGCGTAACATTTGGGATATATATGCATTAAAACATATATTACTTATATAGACTCACAGACGCGATAAACATGGTGGTCGCTGAAAGGTCAAAACGCTCAGCGGAAGGTCGTGAATGTGATAGGGAGATAGCAAGTCTGAAAAACGAGCTCCATGGTCGAGAGTGGGGACTGCGTACGTACCCGTATCTGCTACGAAATCGACCCATTCAGGCACCGAATGATGTGTGGTGCACGGGCACCACCTATCTCTAGATGAGCCAGGGACATTGTTATCGGGTGGTGATTATGGATTGGTACAGTCGTCGCGTATTGCAGTTTAATTGAGTTTTTATGCAGACACGAAGTTATGCGAAAGAGCATGGTTGTAGCTCTTTGGTAACTCTGGAGAAATACGAAATCGGCAAGGTGTAGAAACTAAAGGTCTAATTTTGAACCAACGCCAATTTTGGTGCCAGGTTGTTGCAATTGTCGTGGTTAAGGCTACGAATATCGTCGAAGTCCTAAAGTCTGCTGATTGCCTTTCTGGCTTCTCGCATCCTTGCGATTCGTTTATCCTCGACAGCTCTGGCGGTCGCCCATGACGCTTCACGGATCATTTCATGCCCCTCTTTCCAACGAATGTCTCTGCTCGAACTGTGACGTTCTTGAAGATCTATGGCATTGCTGCAGAAAGGCATAGTCGCGTGTAAATTCCTTATGAAATTGTTAAGTGAAGATTTATATTCTGCACCACTCCGTTCTTTGTGAGAAAGCGTCATATTGATGGCGATTTGGTGTACAGCTTCTCCTAGATTATTACCAAGTGCATATTGCACGAATGCATCTGGTGAGTAAATGAAGTTTTCATTAAGCCCATACTGTTCCTTACCCCACTGATTGAATAAAGTGTGATTAATCGAGCCCATATTGGAAGTCACCATATTGTTTACATTACTGACGAGAGTTTCTGCTGCGATATGTCGATCTCGGTTCTCCTCTATGGGCACCCCCATTGCGAATATCCATTGAGGGATTTGATCCGCCATAACAGCCACATCAACACGACTAATGTTCTTACACAGAAGATCCCATGTGCGTCCGGTAAGTCTTCGTCAACAAATTGATCCACCGCGTTCTGTATCAACATCTCATATTGCGCAGCCGCATCCTCACCAGCCTCGGGAGGTGGGCGTCGTGAACGTTTAGTATCGTGCACTACTGTCCTTTCGAACATCCTTCTCTTTGTTTCCATAGCTACCGTCGGAGGCAAGAAAATAGGCGCGGATAGATAAGCAGCCACACCCATGAGAAAGCGCCTTGGGGTGATGAAGGCTAAAAGGTTAGTGTCAACGGTGAACACCACCTAGTCCTCTTCGTTGTGGTCTTCGTCCTCATCAAGCCATTCCAAGCCTCTCGCAAGAGCGCCTTCTTTAAGACTTTCCTGTGCATAACGTGCGGAATGTTTCGTGAACGGATACGAGACGCCGGACTCATCTTCTAACGCATCCAATTCTTGTAGATGGGTTTCAATTTGTTCTGGTGAGAACCCCAATTGTGCGTAGGCGTCCGCGAGTCGGTTATAACGAGCGTTCTCAATTCCTATCGCCTGTGCCCAGCGTTCTTTCACGGGTATCGTTTTGTCTGTCATTTCATCCCTGTAAGTTAACTAGCACCAGTTAATTTTAGTTGTTTTTACGTCTACTAATACCGTAGATTACCACTCACCACCACGCCTGAATCCGCTTCTGACACTGGTATTTTCATGCGACCAAATGAGACATTCACGCTGAACACACCTCGACCAAACGTCAATGGTGAAAACTCCGAGCCACTCGCTGCTAAGGCCACTTTAAACTTGAAGTCTGGCGAAAATTGTCGTCGCCGTCGTTTGGTAACCATGTTGTTCTCCCATTGAATAAAAATACAGTCCAACTCAACTATAGACTAGCATCTCAAATTGTCTCATTTTTCGCGACCACCACTGTTGATGTTGGAATAATCGAATGACAGCAAGTTCAGACGCTTGGGTGTACGACAAATCTTGTTTTCATAAATTTCTACAGATCAACCACGCATTTTTGTCGCTCCTGACAGTAAACTGTTCATCGACAGTTATGCAGTCAAAGCGCGTGGCTACGGACATTGTTCGAGTCGGCGTATTTTCACAAGGAAGTGGAGCGAAGTCATGGATTGGATTAACCGAATGTTGCGTCGGCCGCGTCCTGTCGAACTGGAGGCTCGAAACGCGGAGTTGGAGTCTGGAATCTGCGAGAGGGAGAGTGCGCTTGCTGAGCTTGAGGCGGAAAACGATCGCTTGCGGACGCGTCTCGCTACGCCAACGGATGACGAGGACGGGGTACGCGGATCGCTGGCGCAGGCGGGGGAGGAACTGGTCGAGTTGCTACGGCGTGCGCGTGCAGACGATGTCAAGGGTCGCTTGGATTTTACGGAGTTGGAAGAGAGCATGCTGAAGGGTTCGCACAAGCTTGCCTCTGCGCTTCTGGGCGAGACGCTGAAAGACGTAGAAGCGGTTCGGAAGTCGTCTGAGGTGACGTGTCCGCGCGCTGTTCGGGACAGATGCGCTTCGAGCGTCGGTATAAGCGTAAGATTCTTTCTCGGCTGGGTTTTCTGGAAGCGAAGTTCAACGGATGGTGGTGCGACGGGTGCGGGCATCGGCTTTGCCCGCGCGAGCGCGAGCTGGGCCTCTTTGACGTTCCATAGCATCGGCTAAATCAGCTTTGCCCGCGCGAGCGCGAGCTGGGATTGACGGTGGTCGCCAGTCGACGCGCGGGAAGCAGTGTGTGATAGGGGGATAGCCGCCGAGTGCACATTCGGCGGCGGTTCTCGTCTGATCGAGAGGCTCGCCGGTATGCAGGTGAGTGCAAAACGACTCGAGCGTGAGGCCAAAATGCTGGGAGCCGAGATCGCTGCGGACGAGGAGGCATGGGTGGAAGTTGTGCAGGCGAAGCCGTCCTCAATGGCTTGCTTGGCGGTCGATGGCACCGGCGTGCCGATGCGACCGGTGGAGACCGAGGGTCGCCGAGGCAAGGCCGAAGACGGACTAGCGCGCACTCGTGAGGCGAAATTGGCGGTGGACGGTACAAGGGGCGAACGCGATCTTGGCGCTACGATGTAGCATCAAGAGCGGGCAATTGGACGGCTATTTCGATCGCGTTAGGAAGGCGCTCGCACGCGAACTGCGGGCATTCGCTACGAATCCAGTTGATAGCGCCAACCCTGTGCAGCGAATATTCAACAAGATTTGTCGTACACCCCAGACGCTTCTGGTCTACGTCGCGCCACCGACTGGCCAATTTACTCCCGTGAAACTCAATTCAAGTTTCGAAGCATGTATACTATCGATAATGTTTTTTGGATACTTCAGCATATCGTTACCCGCGGAGCAGATTGGAACTATCTGACTGAAAAGATTTTTACTGAATAAAAGATCCTGTGCTTAGGTGGATAGCGGGTTTTGCGTTCGGTGTGAAGGTCTGATCACCACGAACGGAATCTAAAGACTCTCAAGTCAGCATAAATTTGGAATTTGTGAACGATCGAAGTGGGATAGTTCATAAACGTGATGTTATGAGGAGAATTGGAAGCACCCACGTCATGCTCATTCGGAGTTACTCTGGCCGCTCGTAAGCATCACGAACATTTTCTAGCCGACGCGCATTTTTAGAATTGTCAAATCTGAGTGAATCTTACTATTCCGACATTGTCCAATTCATTGCGAAATTATCAACTGAGGTGACCTACATCGCTTGAGCAATCACGAGATATGACGCAACTAAATATGAGTACAACTTTGAATACAACGATTAATTGAGCTTTTAACTGCAACGCAAACATGACGATACAGGATTTTCCGAGCCATCTTCCAAATGCACCACTTCATGAGGTTGTACTTGGGGTCCAGTTTAGTCCACTTCCGTCGTTCACCTCTGTAGATACCTTTGACGTATGGAGCCTATTCTCCGATAAATTTCCGCAGGTCGAGGAGCACAGATTAATTCCACCGGCATTTGAGGTGTTCACTACGGAAAGTGTTACAGGAGAAGGTGGTTCAAGAGGAATTGCGCCCTCCTACGGAAGTCGTCTCTGGTTTGTATCTGAAAACGATGCAAACGTAATTCAATTTCAACGTGATCGATTCTTGCTAAATTGGCGACGACGCGCTGAATCAGATGTTCGCTACACAAATTTTGAGGAAATTTCAAATCGGTTTAGTACAAACCTCGAAAGACTAAGCGACCATTTAGCAGCAAAATTTAAATCGGGACTAGAGATCAATCAAGCAGAGGTAAGCTACATCGACCGTATTCCTGTAAAAAGCCTGTCTGAGAGTGGTAGTTGGGTCACGCTATGTCCAGAGAATATTCCAAATGCGGAGTCTCTATACATGACGTTTTCCGAATCGATCAATGACGCCAAAGGTAACAAATACGCTCGCCTACATCACGAATTGAGGAACTTTCAATTCGATTCTCATACAAGCTCAAACATCGCACTTAGATTAACAATGACGTTTCGGGGAAAGCCAATGAAACGTGACATCGCTGGTGCACTAGATTTCATTGAAGACGGGCAAAAGCAAATTAGTAGCCGGTTTTGGGAAATCACAACTGAATCTGCTCACGATTACTGGGAGCGAAAGCAAAATGATTGATGTACAAGTCGCAAATGGCGTTTTTTCTGAACTTTCAATATCTGATTCGATTGCCGATCAACGCACCATGGGTACAGTTGAACATAGCACTACCATAGAAGAACCGATGGTTGAGCACGAGTTTCAAAGTTTCTTCTTGAGGTTAGTCGAGCTATGTAATCTTCCGAAGAACTGGGACGGATACAAAGGTGTATCTGTATCAATAGAGTGTGCCACATTTGCACTTGAACTGATGGGGACACTAAGGACTCGAAGTCAATTTCCGTTACCGCAGGTCGTGCCCGGGTCCGATGGCACGCTTCAATTGGAGTGGCACCAAAATGGATTTGATATTGAAATTGACATAGCCGCACCTTATGAAATTAATGCATCGAGAGAGAATGTAAACAACAGTGAAAAGGAAATAGAAGAAATAACCTTGTACGGTAATGAATATACTGAGATTAGTAATTGGCTCCGTGAACTTAGTTCGTCCTAAGCTATATGTATTGGAAGATTCGATAAGAGCAGTGACATGGAACCACACGATGACCCTGATATTAAAAATTGTGACTATTTGATACGTCGCATTAGCAAGGTTCACCATATAGTGCGAGACGAAAATTTTAATTGCTATAGGATCTCAACGAAGGCATTCCAAGTTTCTAGCGGTACAAGCGCTGGAATGTCAGTCGATATATTGCGACTTATTGAGGAAGCAGATGAGAATCCACGAGAGTTCGTACTGGATTCGCTAGGTTCTGGAGCCGTAATGTTTGAAGCTCAGATTCCTAGAAGTCGGGGTCTTCGTGTGGGAAAAGAACCCTTAGAAGCAAATCCCTATCACGGAGAGGTTTGGCCAATTGAAAGTAGGCCTCGTTTTACAAAATCCGAGAGGAGGTTTTTGCTTGAGCATTCAAAGTGGTTTGTAGAGATAGAGGCCGTTCGTCTACATGTGGGATCTCCCATAGTCCAAACACAAACACAACCTAAGTGATCAGGTGTATAGGGTGCATCGGACGCGTGATTATTGTCTACTTCAACATACATTATCATTGAGCGGACTAATAGGCACAAATTGGTTTGTTGTGTGCCAATCAGCACACAAGAGAAAGACAATAACCAACATGCGATAGCCGCAGTAGCCAGTCATGAAGCTAGCCAACGCTCAAATTACAACGACGCTGTAAAACAGACGGTCCAATCGATGTCTGGGGGAATCCTTCATCTTTCATCGCGGTAATGCATTGCTTACACACTTCGTTGATGCTGGGATGATCGAATGACAGCCGGCACAAACGCTTCGTTGTTCATTTAAAAATCGAGCTCCAATCAGCTCGAGCAAAAAGGCAAATTTGAAATCTGAGAACAAGATTCACCATTAACAAGCAACTTGCATTTCTTGCTCCACCTGTGATCTCCAAATACAATGGACGACCTCTCACGAGTCAAAAATCTGTTTCATACTAAGGGCAATATATGGCTAGAAAATTACGAGTTGCGTTCATCGGAGCTGGTGGAATCGCAGGTACCCACATGCGGTATCTGCGTGAGATGGACGATGTAGAACTCGTCGCAGCGTCGGATGTATCGGAGGTAGCTGTAAAACGTAGAAGTGAGGAGTTTGAGATACCTCACATCTACACAGACTACGAAAATATGCTCAATGATGTTGATGTGGATGCTATCAGTGTCTGCACTCCGAACGGGTTTCATGCACCTTGTACGCTAGCCGCACTGGAGGCCGGGAATCATGTGCTAGTGGAAAAGCCGCTTGCCATGAATTCAGAAGAAGGCCAACAGATGGTTGATAAAGCCAATCAACAAGGCCTGAAGCTAGTGATTGGTTTCCAGCATCGCTACGAAGCTAGGACTAGATTCGTTAAAAACGCTGTCGATGAAGGGAAACTAGGAAAGATCCTATACGGCCGCGTGCAAGCACTGCGGCGCCGAGGGATACCGAATTGGGGTGTGTTCGGACGAAAGGAATTGCAGGGTGGCGGACCATTAATTGACATTGGGGTTCATGTCTTAGAGATGTGTCATTTCACTATGGGCGCGCCAAAACCAGTTGCAGCAACGGGTTTGACTCACACCTACCTAGGGGATAAACCATCGTCGGTGATCTCACAATGGGAGAATTGGGATCACAAAACGTATACAGTCGAGGATTTGGCGGTAGGACATATTCGATTTGAGAATGGTGCATCTTTAAGTATCGAGGCAAGTTTTGCGGCACACATCGAAAAGAACGAATGGAATTTCACGCTAATGGGTGAAAAAGGTGGTGCAACCTGGGACCCGCCAGCGATTTTCAGTGATGAGCACGACCATATGGTTCATACGAAACCAGATTTTTTACCTAGTGGTAGACGCGCAGATCACTTCCGACTAAAAATGCGAAATTTTGTGGAACACGTACTTTACGATAAGCCTACTATGGCACCGGCCGAACATGGACTAATGGTCCAAAAGATGTTGGATGGACTGTACCAATCGGGGCAGGAAAGGCGGGAAGTTTCCATCGATTGACCTAGCTAATCAATCTTCTAGCGCTTATTGCTAATCCCGAGGAAGGGACTGAGCGAGCCGTCAGTTCCACGGTAAAGTTCTAAGGTGATTCACACATTGGTTCTCAAGCTCTTCGGCTTGCGAAATGAGCTCAAGTTTTTTGCGGTTTGGAACATCCTGTGGTGCTGATTCACAGATCGTCTCAGCCAGTTTGACATACAGGTCACCTAGAGCGTTCAAGCCTTTAGTGAATGCCGAGTTTGCGGAACTGAAGTCCTGCATGTATTGGCCTGTCATTAGCCGACATTCACTCCAGACCGTGGCGTTCCACCATTGCCCATGCATGTCGTACGTTTCATGACTAAGTGAATCACGCCAGATTGGATAAGCATTGAGACCTAGGCCGTATCCAGGGTGCTGAAAATCTTCAGGGCTATTAAATACATCCAGCGCATACTGTAGTGCAGCATCAGTTCGTATAACGTCATCCAATGGCTCGCACTTTGTAAAGGCAATCACTTCGATGGGAGGAGCATTTGCCAATTCCTTCCATGAGTCAGCCGTTAAAAAGCCCGGAGTTGTTGGAGTTTCCGAATCCCAAGGTTGACTAAGTTGGAAGCCTTGATCATTGGCGTCTAGCACGACCTGGTAATCCCAGTGTCCAAGACCAATGACCTTGCCTGCTTGCATGGCATGTCGTATTTGGCTCTGCAAATTCAATCGATTGTCGTCTGCCTCACCAGGAAATACCGTTCCTAGCGTCTGGGCATGGAGACCGAAATTACTCAGTTGAGATCTAAATCGTCGTGCATCCCAGACATATGGACCACTGGGACACATATCTTTGCCCGTATTGACCATGAATCCATGGCCAGATTCAAAGAATGCCTGTTTGGTGGTTACTGGTAAGTCAAAATAGTTGGCGGCTGCAATAACCATCCCCATCTGAGAGGTGTTAAGTGGAGGTTGGTGTAGTGCTTTAGACACAGAAATCTCTTCTAGTTTCGGATTAGTGCGGATGTTTCTTGGACGTAGTCTACTAGGTACTTGACGTTATCGACTGGGGTCGTGGGAAGTATGCCGTGTCCAAGATTGAAGATGTGACCAGGTCTGGAATCTACTTCTTTCAAGATACGGTCTACCTCTTTCTTGATGAGCGATCGATCACCAAATAAAATCACAGGATCAAGATTGCCTTGAATTGCGGGTAGGTTAGAACGTTGCCATGTAGATGTCAATGGAGTACGCCAGTCAACTGCCAACAGGCTTGGGCCTGTCGAAGCCATAAGATCGCAAAGGTGTGAGTTTCCTGTTCCGAAATAAATAATCGGAACATGTGATTGAATCCCTTGCATGAGACGGGACACAGTATCGAAAACATAGTGCTGATAATCACTGATGGATAGACAACCAACCCAACTGTCGAAAATCTGTATTGCCTGTGCTCCTGCGTTAATTTGCAATTTCACGTAATCAATCAGCACGTCGACCAACTTATGCAGTAGTGCATTCCAGGAAGCCTCGTGTTGATACATGAACTGCTTGGTTCGTACGAAGGACTTTGAGCTACTTCCTTCAATCAGATAGGATGCGAGTGTGAAAGGTGCGCCCGCGAATCCGATGAGTGGGATACCAGACGGCAGGTCTTCTCGAATGTTGTGTATCGCAGTCGGGATATAGTCAAAGGCTTCTTCGGCACACACTGGAGTCATCATTTGGACGTCTCTTTCAGTTTCGATACGATTACCTATCACTGGACCTGTGCCGGCGACATAATCCAGATCAAATCCCATCGGTTCTACGATAGGTAGCAAGTCCGCAAACAAAATTGCTGCGTCCACCCCTAGTATGCGTTGTGCATCAAGTGTTGCCTGAGCCGCAAGATCGGGCGATTTGAAAAAGGTCAAGCTCGGAGTATCACCCTTTAATCGATGATATTCCGGCATGTAGCGGCCGGCTTGACGATTCAGCCAAATGGGGGTATGTGAAGTCGGCTTACCGTGGCAAGCGTCAATGAAAG
>MPMU01000139.1 GCA_002238665.1 Gammaproteobacteria bacterium bin55 | reverse complement strand
CTTGCTCATCCACAGTGCGCAACTTTTGCATTTGAACTTGCACCGCAGTCTTTAGTCCACTGAAACTGAAATCAAGACTGAACGAGTCTGTCATTGGCCGCGGAAACTCAAACTTCCCTGCTCGTCCTTTCGTTGCTAATTTAGCGATCTGAGGACCTCCAGGATAGGGAAGCCCCAAGAGTTTTGCGGTTTTATCGAAAGCCTCCCCAGCTGCATCGTCTAACGATTCACCCAGCAATTTGTAAGAGCTAAACTCTTCTACGAGTACCAGCAAAGTGTGCCCCCCAGAGACTAGGAGTGCCACGAAAGGCAACGACGGAGCTCTGTCTTCAAGAAGAGGAGCGAGTAAGTGTGCCTCCATGTGATGTACGCCGATGGCAGGTATATCAAGTGTCCATGCAAGGCTTCGACCTATTGTTGCACCCACCAATAGTGCACCCATTAGCCCAGGTCCTGAGGTATATGCGATTCCGTCTAGATCTTTTAGAGTTAAGGAGCATTCATCTAGCGTCTGAAGAATCAACGGCATGCACTTTCGCACATGATCTCTAGAGGCGAGTTCTGGCACGACCCCACCGTATTGGGTATGGAGATCGACCTGGCTATATATGTTTTGAGCGATGATTCCTACTTTGCTCTCATAGACGGCGATTGCAGTCTCGTCGCACGAAGTTTCGATTCCTAGGACCTTCATGATTTACTGTTTAGATGGTTCTTTCTCAATGAAGATTAAATTTGCAATACACGTATCCGAATCGAAATTGGATGCAGTGCCAGACTACAGCACAGAAGGGACTGAATTGTAGGAGGGACTTATTGCGTAACCGAGACAAGACTTTGCTCAGCTATTCAAATATCTCTTCCGTTACTGTAAATTTACCAGATCGGATCAGCTCATAAATGTACTTCCACAAGCTTTCATAAATGTCCTCTGGTAATGTACCACAGGGCGTTGTAATCCCTGAAGTATCGAGACAGTAACTATTGTCACTCAAGGAAAATTAGCCTGAATTTCATACAGGTGATCGATCTTCTGGAAACCCATATACTCCGCGGCGTTGTGACTGGTGATTCGATCGAGGCTCAGTGCTTCTAAAACAAGCGACGTGTAGAGGTCGCCTTGTCTATTCCTAAAGCGAGAGCCATAGTAGGAAGATCGTCCATACGACTGAGTTGACTTTGCGAGTTCATCGAATTGCGGTTTCTTGATGTCCCAGTAGTAACTTGATTTCACGCGCTTCAGTTGTACAAGCCGAATCAACATGGCTTCCTCACTCACCCCAAAATACTCAGCCATTTTTCGTAGCCGTTCATCCTGAACGCTCTCCATAATCACTCCCGTCTCTGGATATAGATCATCAACCTCCTTACGTGGCATCAAAAAGGCCGCTGCGAACCTATTGCACCAGTTTTCAACCGCCTGAATTTCACCGGCTCCCCCTCCAGGAGTCAAATGTCCACTTATCGCACTACTTTGAAGCAGAACATGGGCGAATTCATGCATCAGGGTGAATGCTTCGGCTGTGGGAGATTCTTGGCTAAGTACAATGATCGGCATTGGATTCAAATACACACAAAACCCACGGATATTCTCTGATGCAAGTTCTGGGCAGCGCAAAACTAGCACTCCAACATTACCAATGTGGTTTCTAATCCTTTTAGGTATTCCCCTTCGTTCGTCGCGTTTTAGATCAACCTGCTGATGAATTGGAAATTCAAGGAACTTTCGTGCCTTTTGTGCCGCAAGTTCAACGTCAGCATGGATGTTGGTATACAGACCAGAGGGAATCGTCGGCGGATTGTCTCCTATATCGGAATAAAGTGACAGAGCATTGGCACGTTGTGCTTCAACCCAAACCCGGATCGACTTTATGCTTTTCTTATCTATGTCTGTAGCACTGTGCGGAGACAGTCGAAAATCTGGTATGGCTATAGGCTCAAAAACAGGCGGAATTTCATCCCCAAAAAACTCCAGCACTGAACGTCCATAGAGATTCGCCAGTTTACGTGCCTGTCTGATTGTGGGTCTGTCGTCTGAGTTGCTGTTCTCCCAGTTGCGGATTCTCTCGGGTGGCACCTTGGCTCGCGTCGCAGCCTTTTCGACAGAGATCTCAGCATGTTTCCTTGACCAGCGCAATATTGAAGCGTTGAGTTCTGGTTTAACAAGACTTCTGCCTCGCATGCTCATGTACCTTCGTTTCGACCTTTTGTCGTGCGAAGTACGACTAGTCGATACAAACACCTTTTTGTCACGAAATCAAATTATGCAAATGTGGTACTCAGTGCAATGAATACGACGATTACCATACGGATCATGCACAATCACATAGAATCATTGATTGCGTGCAACGATTCGGTATAAAGCAACAACCCATCGATTTCATTTCTTGGATGCGGCAGTTCGGTTATCGCCGGGTACGCTATCGCGGCTTGCTACGCTACACGTCGCACCAACATGCCTTGGTGGCATTGATCACACGTTTTTTTAGTCGATGGGAACGATGAAGACCGATTCCCTTCCTGAAGAGCTTCGCAAGTTGGCACTCCTGACGGGTCGTTGAACATAGGAGAACAGGCAAAATCGGTCAAAAAGCGCTTGAAAGTACCGAATCCGTCCAATCTTCTGGTGCAATGTGGTAGCTTGTTTACGCTGTAACGCCAGTAAAATCACGGCACATTCCAATTTACACGGGTTTTTCACAAGCACTAAGCTATTGAACGGCTAGTCCACGACAGACCAAATCACAACTTCAACAAACTAAAAACGAGGAAAATCAAATGGGACCACTATCTGGGTATCGAATCATTGAATTGGCAGGCATTGGACCAGGTCCATTTTGTGGCATGATGTTGTCAGATATGGGCGCGGAAGTCATCCGAGTCGACCGTATCAGTGGTAGTCAATCTGCGCCAAAAGACGTACTTCAACGAAATCGAAAATCAATCGCAGTCGATC
>MPMU01000138.1 GCA_002238665.1 Gammaproteobacteria bacterium bin55 | reverse complement strand
TAATGGATCGGTCGAAGCCGTACAAATCATCGACGGCAGAATACCTCACGCTCTACTCCTAGAGCTACTTACCGACGCAGGAGTCGGTACATTGATTAAGAGCGATCTACCTATCTAAAAAATTGGTTTAAGCATTGTCATCCATGATGGAGGTCTGGTAGTCGAGCATTGATTGCACGATTGATTCATCGAACCCGTCCGAGTCTCTTAAGAGCGCAACCACATCGTCAAAATGTGCAATGCTGTATAACGGTACTGAACCTCCAGAGACCGAAATTTGAAAGTGTGGTAAGCCATCAACACTATCTAGGGATGCCTCTGCTCGATCCAATCCGATCAAAATACCTTTAACTTCGCCCCCTGCACTTTCGATCAATCGAGCTGCCTCTAATTTCTGCTCGCCATCAGTAATTACATCGTCGAGAATCAGTACTTTCCTCTGGGCTAGCTCTGCACCGATCAACCAACCACCCTCGCCATGAGCCTTCATCTCCTTCCGATTAAAGGAAGCATCTTTCAGGACTCCATGACCATAAAGAGCTATGCTGGTAGCTACCGCGATCGGTATGCCCTTGTACGCAGCTCCATACAACACGTCGAACGAGTCTTCGATGTTTAATTCCAAGATTGCTCGCGCGTAGAAGTCTCCGAGCGTGCTCAAGTCTCTGCCGTTCTTGAACATTTCGCCAAACTGAAAGAAATAAGGTGTCTGTCGTCCGGACTTCAATGTGAAATCACCAAAACGCAGTACCTCGCGGGCGAGCATCTCTTGACAAAACTCCTTGGCGAGACTCGTCATTCCTCTAAAGCACTCCGATCAACCATTGCTTCTTCCTGCAGTTCATAAAGACGTGAAGTGCCTAGCTCAGCCAGTCGAAGCAATTCGTCTAGGTCCTTTCGTGGAAAAGGTTCGGCTTCGGCCGTGCCTTGAATTTCCACAAAACCTTTGTTCTGTTTACAAACCACATTCATGTCGGTTGAAGCTTTGAAATCTTCAGCGTAGTCAAGGTCCAGGATCGGAACGCCGGCGTAGATTCCTACAGATATCGCAGACACCCAACCGTCGAAAACTCCCTGAATGTTTCGCTTTCGCAAGGCATCGCACACCGCCACACAAGCTCCGGTAATTGAAGCAGTTCGAGTGCCTCCGTCTGCCTGGATCACATCACAGTCAACCTGGATGGTACGTTCCCCTAACCGATTCAAATTGACGCATTGACGTAATGATCGGCCAATCAACCGTTGAATTTCTATCGTTCGGCCCGTTTGCTTGCCTGCGGCCGCTTCGCGTTCCGTTCGCTCTGAAGTAGCAGAAGGCAACATCCCATATTCTGCGGTGAGCCATCCAACATTCTTTCCTTGAAGAAACCTAGGAACACTATTGCGAAGAGAAGCAGCACAAATAACTTTCGTCTTACCGAACTCTATGAGTACTGATGCGGCTGCCGACTCTGTGAAATTTCTACTGATCGACACCTTACGAAGTTCATCGTAAACACGTCGGCTAGGTCGGGAAATGTTCATGGCAGGCTTCTTAGCAGAGAAAGTGCACGGGTCCGTGTCACGGTTAAAATTTTAGCTATGATCGCTAGTATGACCGCCTTTGCACAGGTCTCACAGGGATCGTTTACTTGGAGTATTCGATCTCTTAACCACCGAAACTTAGAGATGAGCTTTCGATTGCCAGAGGCGTGCTCTAGCCTTGAACCAAAATGTCGGGAGCTCGCAAGAGAATACCTAAGCCGAGGCAAACTGGACTGCACCCTTCGTATCGTCAATGAGGGGGACGAGATTGGTAACGGTGTAAATGTTGATTTACTCCAAAGTTTGAACAAGGATTTAGAGACCGTCAATGAGCATGTCGCTACCAACCAAGAAGTATCCGCACTGGACATCCTCCGTTGGCCGGGCGTCGTCGAAAAGACCTACTCTCTCGAAACAGGAAAGGCAGATGAAATCCTTGATCTATTCGTCACAGGCATTGCCGAACTGGAATCGGTTCGTAAACGAGAGGGTCAGGACATCTACGGAGTGTTTCTTGAGAAACTTCAGTCTATACAATCAATGTTGGAACACATCAAGACGCTAGCACAGAATCAAAGTACACACGTTCAAGCAAAATTAGAACAGCGAATCAGTAAGTTAGGGGTCCAAATCGATGCAGAACGGCTTGCAGTTGAAGTAGCCATGATGGCACAGCGAGCGGATGTCGATGAGGAAATCGACAGACTCCATATTCACTTGGAGGAATTTCAGAAACGACTGGAAGAAGATGGTGCACATGGAAGGCGCTTGAATTTCCTCGTACAGGAAATCAGCCGTGAGGCCAATACGTTGAGTACAAAGATGGTCGTACCTGAGTGTATTAATATGACCGTAGATTTAAAAGTAGCGGTTGATCAAATCCGAGAGCAAGTTCAAAATATCGAATGAACGGGCAAGACCCTGCTCCTGTTTTAGTCATCTCGGCTCCGTCCGGAGTCGGAAAGACCTCCCTTATCAGGCGTCTGATGAAAGACAACCCTTGGATTTCGGTTGCTATTTCTCATACAACGCGCAGTCCTCGAGCCACTGAAATCAACGGTAGGGAGTATCACTTTGTCACTGGAGATGAATTCGACCGCTTAAGGGAGTTTGGTGCTTTTATCGAGACCGCTGAAGTGTTTGGGCATAGCTACGGGGTTACCTGGCAAGCACTCAAACAGGCACGGATCGAAGGAGAATTAGTCATTATCGAAATAGATTGGCAAGGTGCGAGATCAGTGGATGTGGCTGGAATACGAAATAAAAGTGTCTTCATTCTTCCTCCCTCCAAGGAAGCACAAGAGCGAAGACTGAAGAGTCGTGCCGAAGACTCCCAAGAGGTTATGCGGGAACGCCTGCGACAGACGCATGATGATTGCACCCACTACTACGAATTTGACTATCAGATTCTGAACGACGATTTCGATGTGGCTGCCTCGTATTTACA
>MPMU01000137.1 GCA_002238665.1 Gammaproteobacteria bacterium bin55 | reverse complement strand
CGTTATCGTTCGGCAATTTCCGCATCACCGCTGATGCCACAGTACTCTCGGCGTTTGATGTGAACGCTGGCGGTCAAGGCTATGTCGACCGACTTGGCAATCGGAATGACCGTAATGGATTTGCGCCGACCCCAGAGATACGCCTGAATCTCGGACTTAACTGGCAACGTGAATGTCACACAGCCGGGTTAACGGTTCGTTACGTGGACTCATATAAGAACGACGAGGTTGAATCAATGCCGGAGATTAGTTCTTGGACGACAATAGACGCGAGCTATAGCTACGCGTTTGAGGATGTGTTCGACGGTGAGGCAACCTTGTTTGTTGGCGCTCGGAACCTGACCGACCAAGACCCACCACCATTACCAAACGGTAGAGAAGGCGTACTACGATACAACTTACGTCCCGGATTCGACGGCTTCGTGCACGATATCAAAGGCCGAACACTGTATATTCGTGTTCGCTGGCGTTCGGGTTCATGAGCTTCGAAGGGTTCACAAGGTCAACTCTCTAGTTGTCTCACGACAAACGTCAGTTGAGAGACTAAATACCACACTTCTTGCAACTTTAAATGGACAGGTTTTTGAAATTTCGTTCTTTCATTTTTGCCTCGATGTGGTATCGGCGAAAAAGCCGCCAATCACAATGCTCTTTCCATCTATTTCCCCCGAAAGCCATCGATTGACCATTTTAAACTTGAAATGTAAGGCAATGTAGTGTCGAGTTCTAACGTCTAAAAGCGCTAACTACAGATATTGCTTATCCAGTAAGTAACACATTACTTCGTCTGCGAGCCGATCTACACTCTGATTGTCAAACAGTAACTCAATTTCGGGATTTGTTGGAGGCTCATAAGGAGAATCGACACCTGTGAAGTAAGGTAACTCACCTATTCTTGCCTTTCGATAAAGCCCTTTGGCATCTCGGGACTCACAGATTGATAATGGTGTATTGACATAGACTTCGACGAAGTCTGAGACTCCGACAATTCGCCTCGCTACCTCTCGATCGCGCTGAAAGGGAGAGATAAGCGCAACGATTGCGATTAGTCCGGCATCCGCGAAGAGCTTCGCAACCTCTGCAACTCGACCGATATTCTTCGACCGATCGCCCTCTGAAAAGCCTAGATCTGCAGATAGTCCATGTCTGATCTCGTCACCATCTAGGATGTAGCAGTGGTTGCCTCGGTTAGTCAGTAGCTGCTCCAGTCGATTTGCGATGGAGGTCTTTCCGGCACCGGATAGTCCCGTAAGCCAGATTACACAGGGTTTCTGACCCAAGGCCTTGCTACGAGATTTTTTATCAATCAAACTAAAAAGAGATGCCTAAAGGAAAAGTGAAAGTTGCATAGAACAAATACTACGAACGTAATTTGGGGGCTAATGCGACCTCTAGTTCACTTCAATTGGAGCCAAGCGTCCCAGCTCATACTCGCGACTGAGTGGAAACTCTAACTCCACCGGGTACCGGCTACCTTGTTTGTGACGCTCGAAGTCAACGATTTCCTGCATCCCATCCCACTCAGACCACATGTCACATAGATGATCGATGGTCATTTGATAGGGGTTGTACTTCTTGTAGTCAAATAAGACGGCAGTCGCGTCAGCCAAACGATCATTGTGGTCTCTAGCTCCGTGTAACCAGCGAGGGTCACCTTCGTACGGATTATTGGTGCGAAAGCGACGGACTCTAAAAAACGCGGCGTAGCGAGTATGGTGAGAATGGTTCGCGGTGCCTGTGTGTGGTAAACCGTGGAGAGCTACCACTGCATCTCCTTCTTGCAGCACCACCGGAGAAATCCAGCGATATGGATTGCCTCGACTGTCACGCCAGTTTTTTACAGATACTAAGCCGCCGTGTCGAGGACTTGGAGGTTGCTTGAAGAGATCTGGCATACCCATGTGAGGTGTGCCTCGTTTTACGCTACCTGGGTCAACCCGAGGCCAACCTGGACCTTCGTACCCAATAGGACCACCAGCATCGCGTTGCATTCTGAAGAACTGTTCGGTATCATGATGAAATCCCTGACGGACACCGAGTTGTCCACAACCCATCTCGGTCTGGTCGCTGAAAGCAACACCCACAAAGGCTGTGAAATCTCCAATCGTGAGAGTACGTTCGGGATCCATGTAAAAGGGTGTACCCATGGGATTTTGTACGGTGTGATCGAGGTGAGTCATATAATAGTGCATGGCAATTGGGTCGTTTGGGTCCTTGCCTAAGGCGATAATGTCCTCAACCGTATTGGGATAAAACTGTGGGGGTGGTGCCATCATGCCATCGATGTGACCCATTTCTCCTTGGTCTCCTCCGACGAATCCACCGTCATCTGAACCAGGAGTGTTGTGAGCATCACACGCGATGATTGGCGAAAATGGCCCGATAAGCTCTCGCAAACATTCACCCAGCCGGCTACCTTCAAACATATTCACGAATCCCTGTTGGCATGCGGGAGTGGTGGCGAAGAACTGAAATCCTTTTTGAAAGTCATTCGTACCACCTTTCGAGCGTAACTCTTCTACCCGCTCGCGTGCATCACGGGTGAGCTCTAGAGGCACAGCCTGCTTAATCACAAGAAATCCGTCGCGATAAAACTCTCTCTTCTGTTCGTCTGTAATGACCAGTTTGGGTCCGCGACGCTCGGGTAGGAGGTTTGAGTTAATCCCGGCACGCACCTCTGGAAAATGCACATACTCCGTGGGTGGACCTTCGTTGGCCATCTGCCAACTGACACTACCCGCGACTTCGTGGCTGGTGTCTACAAGACCACTCATGTCTGCACCCCTCTTTAGAAAATCATCTTCTCAGTCACTTAAATCTAGGTGTTCTATTCAGACGGACCCAATGCTTTGTCCTCTATCCAACTCAATTGGGAAGCTCTGAGATTTTCTTGCATGGAATGGCCGTCGTTGGAAATCAACAGTGTCTGAGGATTTTCATTGGTGTACTCGCCCCAGTGAAATGCATCTTCATGAGTCGGT
>MPMU01000010.1 GCA_002238665.1 Gammaproteobacteria bacterium bin55 | reverse complement strand
GAACTTCCGCTAGCCTGGAATCCGGGTGAACGATTCCAATACCATGTTGGGTACCCTATTCTGTCTGCCGTCCTTGAAGAGGCGAGCGGCCAAAATCTTGAAGTCTTTTTCCGCGAGAACATCTTTGAGCCGCTAGGGATGCATGACACCGCGTTCTATCTCAAAGACGGTCAATTACCACGTTTCGGTGCATGCTACTCTCCTCGTGAAGTGGATGGGACTGTTCAGTTGGCTGAGACCGAAACCGCCGAAAATAGTGAGAAGAATACTGGACCAAGAACTGAATTTGGTGGCGGTGGAGACGTAGGAGGCGTGCTATGCTCAGCAGGAGATTACGCCAGGTTCGGTCAGATGTTGCTGAATGGTGGTGAACTTGATGGTATGCGAGTATTAGGTCGTAAAACTGTTGATCTGATGATTGGCAACCACACCGGCGATATGGTCATTCCCATGACCGGCCCCGGATTCCACTGGGGACTTGGTGTCTCCACGTATCACGGAAGGGACCGTTTTCCTCTTATTCGATCCGTAGGTTCATATGGCTGGGGCGGCGCTGCAGGTACGACTTACTGGGGCGATCCCGCAGAAGAGCTGGTCGGTGTCTGCCTGACTCAGGTTCTAAACCACGGAGCTATGCCAGGTAATACCTATCAAGAGGAATTTCAAAGGCTGGCGTATCAAGCTCTGAATTAGTGAGCTTGACTTCCCAATAGACATTGACTAGAACCTAAGAACTCGGCCGTAAACCGAGTGAATCGACGGCTACGGTCGAGCTAGACGACTCTAGATTTTTCTTCTGAAGACGGGAGCTCTCTTCTCGATGAATGCAGCAACTGCCTCTTTGTGCTCAGCTGACTCGTACGCTTGACCGAGTACCACGCCCTCACGTTTAAACACCTCGTTAATATCGTGCTCTGACTCATTTTCAGTGAGCAGTTGCTTGACCCATCGCAAATGAGGAGATGGATTGGCCGCTATTTCTGATGCCAGTTCCTGTGCTTTGGGCAGTAATTCTTCAGGCTCGACCAATTGATCCGCCAATCCTATGTCGAACGCCTCCTTGCCTGAGTACATCCTGCCTGTCAAGCACATTTCGTGCGCTTTACCCCAACCTACACGCTTAGGCAGAAAATGAGAACTGGCGAGTTCAGGTGTGACTCCCATTTTTACGAAGGCCATCGCGAATTTTGCATTTTGGGAAGCAATGATGATGTCCATAGCCAAAATCATGGTTGCACCGACACCAATACAAGGCCCGTTCACCGCAGCAATGAGGGGTTTAGAAGAACGTACTAGCTCAATCCAATTACCGCGAGAAGACTGCTCTTTTCCTTCTAAACGAGCAGCAAAGTTGTCTTTAATGTCTGCCCCAGCACAAAACCCTCTGCCTTCCCCCGTGATGACGATAGCACCTACGTCCGGGTCTGAGTTAGCCTCTGAAATGGTATCGTACATCTCGGTACTCATCTCGTGAGTCCAGGCATTTAACCGCTGTGGCCGGTTCAATGTGATCGTCAGTACAGACTCTTTCGTGTCTACAAGAATTGTGTTAGGCATGAGTCATTCCTTTTAGCATTTTGGGATATTCTTGAAGCCGTTTCCATTCGATTTTGAACCAGGGTGTGAAATCGAAACGATCATTGTGGACATCGTGTGAAACGGAATCACCATCCACCCATTGCCAATCTGAAATTTCAGTTCTATTCACTACGGGGTCGCTATCGACCTTTCCCACAAACACCGAGCAGAGTTCGTGTTCTGCACTCGTTTCATTGAAATTCGCGTGGTATTCAAACTTGAAACAAAATCTCAAATCCACGGACAGTCCTAGCTCTTCTAAAACCCGCCTTTGAGCGGCATCAAGGGGCGTTTCGTTGACTCGTGGATGACTACAACATGCATTGGACCAGAATCCTCCCCAAAGAGCTTTGCTCTTATGCCGCTGTTGTACTAGCACTTGTCCCTGTAGATTGAAAAGGAATACCGAAATTGCGCGATGCAATACACCTTGACCTTCATGACAACTAATCTTGTCAAGTATCCCAATCTCCTGGTCTTCTGAATCTACTAGTACCAGTAAATCTTGGTCGTTGGACACAACTTGGGAGTGGCTTACGGTCTTCATCTCCCAAATTTTAAGGGAGGATACTTTTGGGTTGTCGATTCACCAAAAACTGTACACGAAAAACGAACGGTTGCAAGCAACCATTTAAAATGCCTAGCCTTCTTGAGTTAATACAGAACATTCCATAGCTTCTAGCACGGGCTTGTCGATACAGCTTGACACATCTCCCTCTCCGCTGATCGCTGGTTACTTCTGATCCCTCGTTTCTCCCCTACCAGAGTTTTACCTTGGACCTAGTACATCATCAAATCACGATCAACGATGCAAAGTTGAGCTATTTCGAACGTAGCGGACATAACGCGGTCACTGTATTGCTGAGCCACGCGACGGGATTTCATGGTCGTTGTTGGGATGGAGTGCTGAACTATCTTCCACCAAATTACCGGGTGATCGTTCTCGAACACAGAGGTCATGGTAGATCTGAAAAAGTCGGACCTTATGACTGGAAAACTTTCGGTGATGACCTTGTTGGATTTATACAAGAGCTAAACCTTAACAATCTAGTAGCTGTGGGTCACTCTATGGGTGGAATGACCGTGCTTTATGCAGCAGCCAAGGAATTGTCAAGATTCAAGGAGCTTCTCTTACTTGATCCAGTCATCATGGAGCTTTCATTCTATGAGGGCGGACCACCATTTCCAGAGTACTCGGACGTGAAGGAACACCCTGTAGCTAAACGAGTCAATCGTTGGCAGTCGGTAGATGCTATGTTCGAAAAGTTCAAATCCCGCTACCCGTTTTCGCTGTGGAAACCAGAAATTCTGTACGCCTACTGTCAGTTTGGCATTGAAGAAGACTCTGATACCCTAGAGCCAGAGAAGCCTTTCCAACTGTGTTGTCCACCTGAAGTAGAAGCATCCATTTACATGGGAAACAACCGATTCAATCCTCACCAGATTCTGGACGCTGCACAACTACCGGTTACGGTTTTCAGAGCTGTGGAACGACCGAAAGATCGTGTGCTAATGGACTTTTCCAAGAGTCCAACTTGGCCACACTTAGCGAGCAGTCTCCCAGATGCAAAGGACGTTTACCTACCTTATCTATCTCACTTCATCCCAATGCAGGACCCGTTGCTGGTTGCAACTCAGATCAATCAGATCATTGCGTGAGCTCAGGACGGTCCGCTCGATAGTGCCACAGACCACTGAAGAACAGTCCATAAACGAAAATCCCGACTGATATCGGAATCCCGGGGATTAACCCCGTGAGGGGGTCCGTTAATTCAATTAACCATCCCAATATAAAAGCTGAGATCGGTGAACTCAACATGAACCCGAAAAGTAAGAACGAAAGAATCTTCGCTCGATGTTCTGCCGGTGCCAGCTCCTGTACGGTCGTGCGAACCAATGTCGAAGTCACACCCATATTGACACCCCATAGTCCTACCAAAACCAAGAAAATGACATCACTCGGCTGAATTAAAACGCCAAGAATAATGAGCGCGCGAGTCAATTGCATAGCGATAAACGTGCGTCCTGGATACATCAATGGCATTAGAAAAAACAAGACCACGTTCGATCCTGTGCTGCCAATCGTAAAGCAGACAAACATGTACGTCAGAAATGCTGCGTCTCCTTCATAGACTCTCGTAGCGATCAGTGGCATCGCGACCATGTACCCACCGGCATTGAATATCGCACTCACGAAATTCATGCCGATGACCCTACGAACCAGATGGGTCTGCCAAAATGCCTTCCATCCATCAATGAGACCAATGCGTGCCGTTGTTATCGGCTCCAGTTTGGGTAAACCAAGTACTGCCAACGCCGACAACAGAAAGAGTCCGGAAAGGATTAAAAGAATGGGTGCGATCCCAAAATTCTCCAGTTGAGTTCCGAACAGCATTCCAAAAATGCCTATAAATGAAGGGATGACAGTGACAATCACAATCGAACGCTGGATATCAATGCGCGTTACGCGATTAACCATGGCCTGACGAGCCGGATCACCTAACGCGTTGATCAGCGCAATTGCGGTCCCAAAAGCCACAACCATGTATACGTGTAATACACCTAGGACTGCTATCAGAACTAGAGGCACAAATACCGCAAACAGAGAAATCACAAACAGCATCATTCGTGGATTGATGCGATCTGCATACACCCCACCGACAATCAGCAGTATCAATGGCGGAATACCCATCAACGCCCTACTTTCACCGTAGACCGCTGCCGATTCTTCCAATACGCCTAAAAGTAACCAGGTAACCACCAGTCCCTCAAGACTGAGAGCGGCTACCCAGAGACTACTGCTGGTTACATACCACGTGAAAGATGAGCGTGGCGGTAATTGATCGACCAAATCACCTAACCCAAGAAGGGTGGGAAGGTCAGTTGTTTACCACATCGAAGTATGTCTTGATCGCATCAAGATGTTGTGCCACTGAGGTGTGACCGGCGTTGTGCGTTGCAACTGCTAAATGCGTACAACCCATGTCCTTCCAACTTTGAGCATGTCGCGCCCAACGTTCTGGTGTACCACGAGCAAATTGCGCTTGTGCCTGAATGCCAAATCCCTCCCAGGATAGACCGGCATTTTCCCTGACTTCTTTCATATATGAAAGGGCGTCAGCGGATGTTTCGTTGGGCACTCCGATTGGCATCCAACCATCACCTAATTGTGCGCAACGACGAAGTAGGGATCGCGCTCCGCCACCAAACCAGATTGGTATGGATTGCGAAGGTCTAGGCAGAATACTTGCCTTGGTGACAGTGTGATAATCGCCGTTGAACGACATCGAATCTTCCTTCCACAATTCACGCAGCAATTTAACCTGCTCGCTCTGTCGTGTCCCTCGGTGTTCGAAAGGCACACCGAGCGCTTCGTACTCTACGTGATTCCAACCACTGCCAATCCCTAAGCGAAAACGGTTTCCAGAAAGAATCGCAAGTTGTGCCGCTTGTTTTGCGACCAATGCAGTCTGACGCTGAGGAAGAATCAAAACACAGGTTGCGAAGCTGATGGTGGAAGTCACCGCGGCCATAAATGAGAAAACCGTAAATGGCTCGTGAAATGCGACATCCTTATCATAGGGTCCTCTGAATCCACCAGGTCGGTCTGGGTCCGCGCCAAGCACGTGGTCGTAAATCAACATGTGATCTGCGCCTAACTCCTCCGCTCCTTGTGCATAGGCTTTTATCGCTTCTGGATCGGTACCAATCTCATTGTGTGGAAATACAACCCCTAATTTCATGCATTGACCTCTTTCAATCTCGTGAACTTTTTGGGAACTTCCTGCGTCAAAGATTCGCTCAGGAACAAGACAATCCTGAGACGGCTGGCATATTAAAATTCAGCAGCCCTCAACCCCCAATCCTGTTCCGGGTCGTCCCCGGCTAGAAAACTATTATGGAAGAAAAACATCAGTCCCCCGATTCCTTCTCATTTCCTGAGATGGAACGACGGCTGATTAGCCGTTGGGAAGAGCTAGAAGCATTTAAGCAATCACTTAAAAAGAGTGATAACCAGCCACCTTACGTCTTCTACGACGGTCCACCGTTTGCAACAGGGCTCCCTCATTTCGGCAATCTTCTAGCATCTGTGATCAAGGATGTAGTGCCACGTTATTGGACCATGCGAGGTCATCACGTCGAACGTCGATTCGGCTGGGATTGCCACGGACTACCGATCGAACACGAGATTGACAAGCAACTGGGCATGACCGCACAGGAAGCGCTGGAGAAGCTCGGAGTCGCAGGTTACAACAACGAATGTCGAGGTATCGTCGATCGATACGTCTCCCAATGGCGCAGCATCATCACCCGTCTCGGTCGCTGGGTTGATTTTGACAATGACTACAAGACCATGGATGTATGGTATATGGAATCCGTGTGGTGGGTCGTCAAGCAACTTTGGGAAAAGGGGCTCATCTATCGTGGCAATAAAGTCATGCCGGTTTCCACCGCATTAGAGACGCCACTCTCAAATTTTGAAGCGACGTCCAATTATCAAGACGTACAGGATCCGGCAATCACCGTACTGTTCAAGCTACGTGAAGAAAACGCATATATGTCTGCTTGGACCACCACTCCATGGACACTGCCTTCTAATCTCGGATTGTGTGTGGGTTCAGACATTGAATACGCGAGAGTGCGCGATACCGAGACGAATATCTTCTTTTACTGTGCACAGGAAAGGCTCAGTTACTACTCAGACATATTCGACCTAGAGGTTGCAGGTAGCTGTCGCGGAAGTGATTTGGTTGGAAAGACCTATGAGCCGTTATTTCCATACTTTGAGCACGAACGCGCTAACGGTGCCTTTAAAGTCGTCGCCGATGACTATGTCACAACGGACGAAGGCACCGGTATTGTTCACCAAGCTCCAGCATTCGGCGAAGATGACTACCGCATCGCCCAAGCCAATGACATTTCGGCGTTCGTATGCCCGGTCACCATGGATGGTAAGTTCACCAAAGAAGTGACGGACTTTGCCGACCAATATGTAAAAGATGCAGACCGGGCCATTATTCAATGGCTTAAGAACAAGAATGTCCTACTCGATCAGTCCACAATCCAACACAACTACCCGTACTGTTATCGATCTGACACTCCCCTGATCTATCGGGCGGTACCCTCTTGGTTTGTATCCGTCACAAATTTCCGCGATCTGTTGGTTAAGACCAACCAAGAAGTGAGATGGGTACCCAACCACATCAAAGATGGCCGATTCGGTAACTGGTTGAAAAACGCTTCTGACTGGGCGATTTCACGTAATCGAGTCTGGGGTACACCACTACCCATCTGGGTCAACGAGGTGAGTGGCAAGGCAGTTTGTATAGGCTCTCGTGATGAACTTGAAAAGTACACCGGCATGAGACCGGAGGATCTTCATCGGGAGCACGTCGACGAACTCACATTTGAATTGGACGGTGAAGCCGGTACATACAAACGCGTATTCGAAGTCCTTGATTGTTGGTTCGAGTCCGGTTCAATGCCGTACGCACAAAAACACTATCCATTTGAGAATCAGGAAACATTTCACGATGGCTTCCCAGCCCAGTTTATTGCTGAAGGAGTCGACCAAACACGTGGTTGGTTTTACACACTGATGGTCTTGTCGACTGCTCTGTTTGGTCAACCAGCATTTAAGAATGTGATCGTCAACGGCATGATCCTCGCCAGCGACGGAAAGAAGATGTCGAAAAGTCTGGGCAACTACACAGATCCAGAGATCCTGATCGACAAGTATGGTGCGGATGCCCTACGGCTTTACTTAGTCAACTCCAGCTTGATGCGAGGCGAAGAACAACGCTTTGACGACCTAGGTGTTGAGGCGATGGTCAGAAGGGTCTTATTGCCTTGGAACAGTGCCTTGTCCTTTCTGCAAATTTATGCAAAAGCAGATAACTGGACACCTGCTAAGCTCGATTTTGAAAGTGAAAATATTCTGGATCGCTGGCTTCTTTCCAAGCTCCAAACACTGAAATCTCTCATCTCTGAAGAGCTCGACGCGTACCGTCTCTATAACGTGGTACCTAATCTATTCGACTTCATCGCGGACCTGACCAACTGGTATATCCGCCTAAATCGAGCGAGATTCTGGAGTGAAGGCATGTCAAAGGACAAGAATGCGGCATTCTCCACGCTCTATCACGTCCTAGAGGAATTTTCGATGGTTATGGCCCCAGTGGCACCTTTTATGGCCGACCATTCGTATCTACAGTTGCAGGCATTACACCCAGACCCCGTGGGCGAAGATTCAGTCCATTATTGTCGTTTCCCGCAGTATCAGGAAGAGCTGGCAGATCCAAAGCTGGAAGCATCGGTTGCGTGGATGCAACAAATCGTTCTACTTGGTAGACGCAAGCGCGAAGAGACCAACATCAACATTCGCACGCCACTGCGATCGCTCAAAGTCATTCACCGTAATTTTGATCTGCTGAAAGATATTGCGTCCTTTGAAAATTACATCAAGCTCGAATTGAATGTAAAGAAGCTACAGACGGATCACGAAGAAGGTGCGTACATCACCCAATATGCCAAACCGAATTTCCCAGTCTTGGGTAAACGGTTGGGTAAACGCATGGGTCATTTCCAGCAAATGATTAAAAACCTCTCGCCGGACCAGCTAGATGAATTTCAGACATCAGGTGCCATTTCGTTAGAAGGCGAAGTCTTCGCAGGTGAAGACTTGCAAATTCTGAGAGAAGTCAAAAAAGACTCGAGTGTGATTACCAATGGGCGGATAACGATAGAGCTTGACTGTACCGTCACAGACGAACTCAAGCAAGAAGGTCTTGCTCGAGAAATCATCCGCAGAATTCAGACCGCTCGGAAATCGAAAGGCTTCAATGTATCTGACCGAATCAGCCTGACGTACGATGGTTCAAAGGAAGTGAAGTCTGCCGTGCAGGCGCATACCAATTACATTAAGCGAGAAGTACTTGCGATCAAAGTCAGTCACGCGCCGGCATCTGAGTTTAAAGAGATCTTCGGAGTAGAAGAGCTCAACTTTGATCTTCAGCGCGTTGCCTCAAGTTGATATTCTGCCGACCTGATTAAGGTCGGATTTCGTAGTAGTTGTTCACGGGATTTTCATAGTCAAGTTTCTGGAATGATTTAAATCCGGCTTGACTCGCCATCTCTTTAGCTACTTCGATATTGAATCCGAGCGTGCCCAAACCAGCGCCGCCTTCTTCAGACAACGCGGAAGACATACAAACGTGTAGCGAAAATCCGTACATTATGGCGGCGTGAGGCAACTCTTCCAGATTCTGCTTGAAGGTTGGGAAAGAACGTATGTCTGAGCAGAGCCAAATACCATCGGGTTTCAACGACTGGTAAATGTCGTCGATCAATTGATCAGGAAACGGTACGTCGTGTACCACATCAAAGGTAGAGATGAAGTCAATTGAATGATCACGCGGTAGCGGCGAGTCCTTGACATCTATGATCTGGGCATTCTCTAATCCACTCTCTGCCGCCTTTGCTCTGGCACGTTTGAGAGCATGACGAGAGATGTCGTAACCCAAGAAGCTCGAATTCGGAAACGCTTCGGCCATATGTAGGAGCGCAATACCAGAGCCACAACCAACATCTGCAACGGTGATCCCCTGCTCAAGTTTCTCGACCAATCCTGATATTTCAGGCAATATTTGCGGTACAAGCACAAATCTAGGCACGTAGTTATTCATGCGCTCAACACCACACGCACAAGCCCCACCATGATCATCGTAGCTAAAGCCAATACCGGACTTGAAAATTTCGGGTAATTTCTGTGTGACCACTCTTGTGGCCGCCACAGCTTCCAGTCCACCCGCAAAATAAAGCGGATGATCTGAGTCACACAGTACCGCGGCTGCTTCTTCGGAAATAGAGAACTTGTCTTCGTCCGGATGGTAATCCAATTGCGAGTTACAGGCTTGGTGTCGTAGCCACTCGCGAATCCAGCGCTCATGAAGCCCTGTGTGCTCCGCTAATTGATCGCTGGTTACTGCGCCCAACTCTCGAATGTGCTGATAGAGCCCAAGTTGATCGCCAAGGTGGGATAGATTGACGTTCATCGCGGCAGCGACCTGTTGGGCTGTCCTCCGCGCAAAGTGTTCCGCTTTTTCCCAATCAAATGTGCTTTGGTTTGGTCTCATTCCAATTCCTCCGATAATGCTTCTGCACAGCAACCTATTCCATTGTGCGTATTTTTAATTCCAGATCTAGCTTGATGTCAGAATCTTGTCTATCTTTGTTCTACGAATTAGACACAAGTTGCATTCCTTGTGCAACCTTAATTGTCCGCACTTTTCCAAGTAGTGAGATAAAACAATGACTAGACCAGTTTTATACGGCGTGCCCGGGTCCGGCGCAATGATCTGTGAGGCGGGATTCGCTTTGGCTGAAATTGAGATTGACTGCCGAGATCTCACATGGGACGATGTGGGCTGGGGAAGAAAGCCACTACAAAGCCTTAACCCCCTTGGACAGATTCCAACGCTAGTACTACCGTCTGGGGAAATTCTGACTGAAAGTAGCGCTATCTTGCACTGGATTCATAGTCAAAATCCAAGTGTTGGTCTGATTCGTTCACCCGATCAAAGCTACTATGTGAAATTCCTAAGGTGGTTTATGTTCCTTAATGGAGCCGTGTATCCAACCTTCACATACGGCGACAAGCCAATGCGATGGGTAGACCATGACCAGAAAGCTGCGGAACTGTTGCGAGCTGGCACAGATAAGCATCGCAAAACGCTATACGAGCATCTAGAACCAGAAGCCACCACACCGTTCTTTTTAGGTAATGAAGTTTGTGCCATTGATCTGTATCTCTGGATGATGTCGTACTGGCGACCTGGGAAGGATTGGTTCAAGAGCAATTGTCCGAGCATCTTCTCGATTGCAGAAAAGGTCGAATCTATGCCAATAGTTTCACAAGTTGAATCGAGGAATTTCCCTTCGGCCGACTAAGTGGCTTCCCATCACTGCCAAATCCATATACTATTCCGCTTACAAAATAAGGATCACATGCATGTCACGAACCATTCGTGGAAAGGTTGCCGTTGTAGGGGTTGGAGAGACTCCCTACTACAAAAGAGGTCAATCACCAGATGCCGAATTCAAGCTGGCGCTAGATGCCGTTATAAATGCTTGTAAAGACGCTCAATTTTCGACCAAAGACATCGACGGTTTTGCGTCTTTCTCCAATGACCGAAACGACCCTTCCAAGCTCGCTAACGCATTAGGGTGCAAGGAACTTCGCTTCTCCAATATGCAGTGGGGTGGCGGTGGCGGTGGCGGGTCTGGCGCGATCGCAAATGCAGCCGCCGCGATAGCAACTGGTATGGCAGAAAGTGTGATCGTGTTTCGTGCGCTGGCACAAGGCCAGTTCGGTCGCTTTGGTCAGGGACCGCGTAGCAATGTCGTGTCTGGGGCTGGTGCATATACCGTCCCATATGGACTCATGTCCCCCGCTCAATCTTTTGCGATGAAAGTAAATCGATTCATGCATGATCATGGAGTCAAGCAAGAAGCGCTGCGAGCCATTTCACTAGCCTCTTACCACCATGCTCAAAACAATCCAAGGGCAGTAATGCATGGGCGCCCGCTAGATGAGCAGAAATACGACGAATCACGTTGGATTGTCGAACCTTTCCATTTGTTTGATTGCTGTCTTGAAAACGATGGTGCAGCAGCTATGCTCCTTGTCGATGCAGAGCGAGCCAAAGATTTTCCTCACAAACCTGTGTATATCTTGAGTGCACTGACAGGCGCGCATTACCGGGCTGGAGCATCCGCACACAATACACCCGATTATGCTACCTCTACTTTCAAAACCACGAGTTCCCGCTTGTATGACATGGCAGAAGTAAAACCTTCAGATGTCAACGTTGCGCAGATTTATGAGAATTTCACAGGCGGCGTGCTCATGAGCGTCGTCGAACACGGATTTTGCGAACCCGACGAATGCAATGAGTTTTTCGTCAAGGAAAACCTAATAGCACCGAGTGGGAAATTACCTACCAATACAAGTGGAGGCAATCTTGCGGAATGCTATATGCACGGTTTGGGTCTAAACATTGAAGCCGTTCGCCAAGTAAGGGAAGAGTCCACAAATCAAGTGCCTGATGCCGATGTTGCGTTAGTCGCTTCAGGGCCGATGGTTACCCCGGTCAGTTCATCAATCTTCGGGAGCGTAGCAACCCTATGAGTTATCTAAATCCAGGTTTACCTATTCCTGTTCCTGCTGCCGACGGCTTGGATAAACCCTATTGGGACGCAATCGCTAATGACAGGCTAGTCCTTCAGGTTTGCGAAGATTGTGGAACTTATCAGTGGGGTCCAGAATGGATTTGCCACGCCTGTAATAGTTCAAACCTCAGATTTGAGGAAATCGAACCTAAAGGTCGCATCTATAGTTACGAAAGGGTATGGCACCCCGTGCACCCGGCGCTAAAGGATCAGGGTCCGTACATCATTGTGCTGGTCGAGTTTCCAGAACAGAGTAACGCAAGAATGGTTGGCAATCTGATAGGGGATCCCCACCAAGAAGTGGTCATCGGTACGCCGGTATCAGCCGTGTTTGAACACAACAACGAGTCCGATCCAGCATTTACGTTGGTCCATTGGAAAGTTGATTAGTCAAACATTTTCCGCCACCCACTAAACTTCATTCCTGAGCACTGCGCTTGTAGCGAGTCATTCAATCAAGGGATGGCACATCCTTATTCTGTGCTTCTCAACCGACTCTTAGATAAGGTCCTTTTCGCACATTGCATTCCCGCAACGTGCGATCAGATTTGCTGTCCAAGTAGTACAGATGCTCATTGAACTAATCGCCTTCTGAATCTTGGGAATTTTGTGAATCTAGCGGGAATCGTCTACCAGTTATTACTAGCCTTAGTCGTCGTCAATCTAGTACTAGTCTTTGGTCTTTCCTTCATCCCGGGGATCATTCTTGCGGTTTTGGTCATTGCGATACTGTCGGGCATCCAGTTTGGGATTCAAAACACAAACCTGACTATCACGGCACTATCGATTGCCGGTTTTCTGGCGTTAGTCGGCATCGCTTTGGCCTTTTCTATCCCTTCCTGGCAGATTATCAGTCAGCAACCAAATTCAGGAAGTACGGGTCAATTCTTGCCTCTGCTGTTCGCCGCAATTGGACTCTACGCCACCACAATCTGGTTAAGTACAGTCAGTGCCAGTCGCCTAGATACACTAGATTGGCTGGCAAATTTCCTCACGGGGCCAGCGTTGCATATTTCCTTACTCACGGCCTTGGTCATGGCGACGGCTGCCATACTAGGTCTGGATTGGCTTGATTCAGCATGGGAGTCCAGTCAATCGATAACCAAGCGTTTCTTGGATAGGGGAATCATTCCCCCCGTGACGATTCTGCTGTTCTTTTGGGGCATCTTGATTCTCATAGGGAAGTGGTGGAACTCCCTATACGTGAGAAATGTCGTCGATAAGTGGCAGAATAAGGAAGAGACCAAAGCAGAGAATAATGTAGACCGGGTGCATAGTCTGATTTATCAAGCAGAAAAGATTGATGATCGACTCTCGTATCTTTGGAACCGTCACGAACAATCGTTTTTGATCCCTCGATACATCAGCTGGGCCGTACCGGTCCTGGGCTTTATTGGAACAGTACTCGGAATATCCCTGGCGGCCGATGGCATCCGCAGTCTAATCGGTTCGGATTCGGGACTCGCTGGACTTTCCAGCGAACTCGGGAATGCTATCGCACCGCTAGGCATCGCCTTTGACACCACGCTTATTGCTTTGACCTTAAGCCTGTTCCTAACTCTCTTATTAGCACTCGTTCAAAGGAGCGAGGAACGTACCTTGTCTTCGCTAGAACGCCAACTTCGCGAAGAAATCGGTGGTTAACTCAGGCAAAGTAACCGTTCGTCGTTCAGACGACGAGCAAGAAAGTAATGCACCAATGATGGCCGTTTTTGGTGGAATGTTCGCCCTGATGCTCGTTTTTCTACTGGTGGTCAACATCTTTTCTGAGCAATCCATGCGTGAACGACTTAAACGTGGCTCGGAAGATGGTATGTACCGAATTGAGCGACTCGATGGTGGTAAAGGATTTGTGATTATCACGTTTCCACAGGCACTGCGCATCGTCGAGACCGGCGAATCCGTTCCTTTAAACAGTATCTGCGAACCAAACAGTCCGTATCGACAGTATGCAGAACGCGTATACGAGTCAGACACAGATCAATTTATTTTCATCAATCTCGAAGGAAGCATTCCGCTGATGGCAAAAGCCAGAAACTGTCTGATGGAAATGTGGCCAGACAGGGAGCTGCTGATCGGTTGGATACCTGCAGATAACGAATTTTTGAAGTCCGTACTCTTAGATGACATACCCATGTATATTCGAGACTACGCAGCTGAAGAATGATTGCACCCGCCACCAATCGTATTCCAAATTTTGCCGGAGTCGCTCTGGTAGATATCCTTGCCAATGGAGTCGCCGTACTCATCATCGTCGTGGTCTTGAGTATCGCTGAACGCGAAGAGCAAGAGAAACAATTCACTGAAAAGGTCAAGGAAGTGTCTGCGGTCATGACCCGAGAGTTCAGTACTTCCCTAGTACTCAATCGCCTCGCCGCGAGCAGGCCAGCACGTTTACATGACTATGTAAATTCGGAATTGGATCAGTTCTGGGATCCTTACCTGCTACCTATCATCGAATTTCACAATGATGCGATCCGAGACCCATATTCCGGAACAATCTGGCCGCGTAGCGAACTTCTGGAGAAACCAAATTCGTTCGATGACTTCGTGATGAATCTCGCGGAAGACCAAGCGACGCGCTTACGGGGGGACATCTATGACGTCGGTACGTATTACCTAGTCAATTCCATGCTGAGAGACTACGGTATCGAAATCCGACATTGGCATTTCATCGGCTCAGTTCCTGGCAAAGGATCCATTCTGCGATGTCCACCCGATGTACTCGCTCAAGACTGCCTGACACAGGGTTCAAATCAATCTGGCGTTTCTGCAGATGAACTTTCTGATCTTTTGGGTCAACAGAGTGACAGCAGCTCAGGCGGAAACTCTGGCACTGGTGAGAATTGGCCACCGGATTTTCTAGATGATAACCTTGAGGGTAGCGGAGGAGCTTCAGGTCAACTACCAAACGGGGCTACGTTAGGATCTCAGCCTGGCGGTAACCCTTCTCAATCACGCTGGGGTAGTTTCCCCGATGCAAACGAAACTCGTCCTGATGGTTCAGGGAGTAGCAGTGGAGGTTCAGGTCAACCTGGTGAACCGTCCGGTGAGAATACCATTAATTTCCGGTTGGCAGATTCGAGAGAACAACGAGACATTGAAAACGCGATCCAACTGGATATGGGCGATCCGACCATCATCCAGCTTCTCGCTGGCCTGATGAGCTACATTGACGAATTACAGTTGACCTACGACAATGAACTAAACGTAGAACCTCTACTACAGAACTTTGCACTGATTCTGGGCGCGGCTGTTCAAGACCCACCCACCATTTCAGAACGACAAAATCAGATCGTGGAAGATCTCGCGCTGATCATGCGGTCCAAACAACAGATGGGACATCCAAATATTGGTAATGAACCGATCTTTCTAAATTCATATGAAGATGCCAATTCAGAGAATGCGGTCATGCGGATCATCCCCAATCGTCTCATTTTTGACGCCGAAACCAATACCAAAAACAAGGAGTGGGCGGCTGGAATCGGCACAGAGTTATCGCCACGTATGAACATCAATGGCCATCCCGGAATCTGGCGGGGATCGCAGATTTCATTGCATCGCGGTTCTGTGCTTATGGTAGTGCCAGATCAAACCGTATCACCCGTTCCTAAATGGCGAGCTATCGTTTACATCGCTCCAAATCTTGATGATTTCATCGTTGGATTTGTCTACAGCACCATAGATCCTGAGGGCAGACTGGTCGTATTAGGTGAAAGCAATCAGGTTCGGTTGGGTGCTCTCAATCTAGTTCAACCCAAAGACTCAGATATTTTCGGAGTTAGAACCTGGATGTTCGCGTTCTACCTGCTACTCGGTTTGAGCTTCGTGGGTCTTTTGTTTTTCTGGCGACCGAATCTTAGTTTGTCTAGATGAGTTGGCGCTTACCACTAAGCCTTCTTATTGCTGTTCTCGTTCTGAGTGGCGCAATTACCTTACATATTTACGGTCGGCAGGATGTCGCCACGATCTCCTCGCCCGTAGGAATACGTTTCTCCACATCTTCTAGTGCCAGAGCGATCGATGAGGAAATCTCCCGATTACAATCTCGTGGGCGTATCCCAAAAGAGCTCAAGGTCCGCCTGAATCACCCTCCTCGCGCGATTGAAATCAATGGTTTTTACCTAGATACTTGTGAGGTGTCCCAGCTACGATATGAGCAGTTTTTTGATTATCAATACGGCATTCTTAGCGATGAAGAAAAGAAAAACTCGCCGTACCGGTCGGCATCCACCGGACATCGCGTAGCCGGGCGATTAGATTCAGCTGCAAGCGGTGTTTCCTTTGCTGCAGCTCAGAACTACTGCCAAGCCTCTGGCGGTAGGCTTCCGTTTGCCGAGGAATTAGAAATTGCTGCCAGCGGTGCGGAAGGTAGGCTCTACCCATGGGGAAACGAATTCACAGATCATCCGTGGCCATACAAGGATGCTGGGCGGAATGCCGCTCAATTATGTGGTGCGCAAACCTCTGCGGCAACACCAAGTGGCATTTTTGATCTAGCCAGTAATGTCATGGAGTGGGGACAAGGATACCTTAAAGCCCAAACTAGACAAGAAGCGGTATCGGCTCATGGTGCACCTCCGACCGGTGTTCGAGGGAGAGAACTCTTCGCGCTGAATTCCGCGTGGCTGCTGGTTAAACCAGAAATTCAGAGTCATCATCTAGGTTTCCGTTGTGCGTACGACGAACCACCTAGGATTCAGATTTGGTCGTTTAATATTCCAGATGCGATCTACATCCCTGGAGGTAACTACATCGTAGGACTTCCTGCTGACGCAAGACTCCCAAGATTTATCGCCAATCTTCCAGATGTGTCTCAGTTTTCGATCGAGAATTTGCTTGTCACCGATGTGGATAAACCGCAAACCATTGATGTTTCAAAGTGCGAGATAAGTCGGGAGGAATACGCCAAGTTTCTTCGCGATCCCCTCGTGAATATGGGTTTGTTCGGAAACGACAACGAGCCAAAAGACGTGAGTTATGAACCTTTGGATTGGGAAACTCAGAAAAAAGACCCTGTACTCCCGGTGACAGGAGTCAATTGGTGGAGTGCAGACGCTTACGCACGCTGGGTTGGTGGAAGATTACCTACCGTAGATGAGTGGCGCCAACTAGCCACGGGTGAAGCCGCAACCAGTTACCCTTGGGGAAACGATTTCCAGGAAGCACTAGATGACCACAGTGCGGTCTCACTGGAAATTTGTGGAGTTCGTGAGTTCGACCACACCCCACTCGGTATTTCCGACTTGGGTGGAAACGTCTCTGAATGGACCAAATCAGTCAGCGCGGATCGTGGTCGTCTAGCCATGTGGGTGCAAGGAGGTAACTGGAGAATGTTCACTCCCGAGACTGCTAGTTCTCTTTTCGGGCGATTAATACCACTCAATCACCGATCCGAGAGTATAGGATTTAGGGTTGTTTTTGACTAAACCATGCGACAATAACTTCCACAGCCATGTATATGTCCTCGATATTGGTTTTGAAGAAGCTACTAGTAGTCGGAGCGCTTGCTGTCACCACATCTCCGCTAGTAGCAGAAGATAGTCCTCAGCTACAATCCAATCCGTCGCCATGGGCGAGCCAAACTGAACAACTAAGGCAGTTACTTTCCGTAGGTGAGATCCCTTCGGTCATAGAACGAACCGAAGAGCTCCTCAACACCATCGAGTCAGAGTATGGTCTTTACCACCCATATTTAGTTCAACCGCTCGTTGTCTTAGGAGACGCACAACTGGCGCAAGGTAACGTCATCGATTCACAAGAAATCTACCAGCGAGCGCTTCAGCTTGAGCGTACTACAACTGGACCAGTATCGATTCAGCAACGACCCATTCTGAGAAAACTAGGTAGTGCATATGTGATGAATGGCAACTACCAACGTGCAACTCAGATGTTTGAGAAGGCCTACGAACTGTCATTGAATCACTTCGGTCCAGGTAACCCACTGCTGATTCCTGATTCAATCGAGCTTTTAGAGTGGTACGAACAACATAACCTACATTCTCAAGCAGCATATCTAAGTAACGAAGTCTTCAAGATAACTACACGAATGTGGTCTCCTGACGATGAACGAATGATTCAACTGAAACGTACGCTCGCAAAGGCAATGCGAGATGCCACATTTCCCCCTCAAAGAGAATTTAGCTCTCCTTTCTTTCGGGCAAATTTACCGGGGATGAAGTTTGATAGAAGTCGCTTTCTACCTTTTTATGCCATGGGTATAAACGTTCTCAGAGATGTCATTACAAGCCTTGAAGCCAAACCACAACTCGATCCAGTACTCTATGCTACTACCCTGATAGAGCTTGCTGATTTTTATCAATCCGCGCGCAGATATGCTTATTCGATTCCACTATATCGACAGGCGTGGAACGTCATGTCCAACGTGCCTCAATTACGAGACCGCACATTCTCAGAACCCAAACTACTTTACATCGCTTTGCCGGTCGTCTCCAATCCCAACGAATCCGAATTACCGCTAGGTCACGTCGATCTTATGTTAACGATCTCTGAGCACGGAAGAGTGGTCGGTAGAAAAACCCATTCGGTTCAGCCACGAAATGACGTGATTGAACACCGAGTTCGCGTTGCAGCGAGAGGCGCACGTTTCAGACCAGCGTTTAAAAATGCTCAGCCCGTTCGAGCTCAAAATGTGGAATTTACTCACCACTACCCAATAGGACGCAGCAGAGCCTACTAAAACGGGTATCAGCTGTCAGTCTGTTCAACTTCGTGACTGACCATCCAATTAATGCCGAAGCGATCCGTACACGAACCGAAGTAGCTACCCCAAAACGTCTCCTGTAGCGGCATCGTCACGTCTCCACCTTCAGATAGTTGACCAAACCACGAGTCGACCTGTTCTCGACTCTCCCCGTCCACAGAAATATGAAAGTTATTTCCGCTGATAAACGCGCGGGATGAGTCTCCTTGATCACTTCCCATGAGGACATTATTCCCGATATTTAAAGAAGCGTGCATGACTTGGTTTTTCTCTTCATCTGGCATGTCAAAAGGCTCGGGACTGTCGTTGAATGTCGAGATCATGTTGAAGTCAGTTTCAAAGACCTTACAGTAAAAACTTAAAGCTTCGCGGCAGTTTCCGTCAAAGGTGAGATAAATGCTCACTGTCATAGAGTGAAGCTCCAATTAAGCGCTACTTTGGTTTAATGTATATAACAATTGTACAGTAGATTAACACCAAAACCAACACCGCTACCGAACATAGTGCAGATTTGTTGAACTTTGTGTGAAGGAATCTCCATTTTATCCTTGATTCTGTCACTAAAATGAAAATAAAGAATTGGAACATTTGAAACATTTCCAAGACCATAAATCCCGACTGGAGGGTATATATGGATTTTGTCAAGCTCTTGAGCTTTTTATTTTCGCGTCTTACGGCGTTCTTGGGAATAGCATGTCTGCTATTCTCAATTGCCGTGTTTGGTCAGGACGACTCCGACGACGCTGAGGAAGAAGAAGCTCAGGAAGAAGCAACAGAAGAAGTGGAAGAAGTCATTGAGGAAGAAACGGAAGGCTCCCCCAGTGCAAGTGCTGCTTATGATGGCGTTGAAGAGGTTGTAGTTACAGGCTCACGCCTAAAGCGATCCACATACACCAGCATATCTCCACTACAAATCATCGACGCAGAAGTATCTAGAGAAGCCGGACTCATCGATAGTGAGGAAATTCTTCAGAAATCAACTCAGGCAAGTGGACAACAGATTGACTCAACCTACGTTGGGTATGTCCTAGATAACGGACCTGGTGCTGCAACCGTCGACCTCAGAGGTCTTTCATCAGACCGAACACTCATTTTGATCAACGGGCGTCGAGTCGCTCCTGCAGGCATTGGTGGTGCGCCAAGTAGTCCGGATGTAGGTCTGGTACCAGGAATTCTGGTTCAGGACTATGAATTGCTGTTGGACGGTGCTTCCTCAATTTATGGCTCAGATGCTATCGCGGGGGTCGGCAACGTCATTCTTAGAAAAGACTTTGATGGCCTTGAAGTCAATATTTATGGCTCTCAATACAAAAGCGCAAGTAATACTGATTACTCCAACATGGCAGTCACTTGGGGTCATAACTTTGATCGTGGCTTCGTGGGTTTAGCCGGTGCGAAGAGCAGCTTCCCTCATATCAGGGTATCCGACGCAGACTTTTTACCTGATTGCGAACCTCACGTAGAAGTTGATCAGAACGGTGAAATACGAACCGATGGTTTGTACTACAACCGACTCTATGGCACCGATTTCGGAAGCTGCCGCTATAACGGCCTCCGTAACATTGTTTGGAGTTCCCCTCGTGGTGGGACCATCTACTACACCCCTGGTAAATCCAACGGTGGATGGCCAAACTTTTCGGAGTTGAACTTTTATCACCCATTAACTGGCGTGCTATATAACGATGCCGACGGTGACGGACTCAATGACGACGTGAACTTTGCCGACTATAACACCAATGGTAAAGATTCCTTCCAAACCCTCTATCCAGAGCGAAACCGAACTCACTACATGGCGTACGGTGAGTACACGTTTGAAGGTGATTGGAACATCACTCCTTCATTCGAGATCATCTATAGTAAACGTGCCTCCTCCCAAATAGCTGGGCTATATGCAATCTGGGCAGGACTTCACCCAACAAATCCATACAACATCTGTAATCCCTTCGGAAACAATGGTGTGGACTGTGGCCTTGCGTACGACGAGTATCTGTTGAATCCCACAACCACTCAAAACTTGATCGACGCGGCGGGGTGTGACCCAAGTGCTGGTTGTTTATTGGGTGGTCCCACTGGGCCCGCACCAATTGGGGTGCAGTTCTCTGTGCGCGGTGACCGGAATTCATCATCCAATAGCGTGACCCAATCTCGTTACGTCGTAGCAGTGAACATGGACCTTCCATTCTTATCCTTCGGCGATTTTAGCGGTTGGAGTGCAGAAGCAGCTGTCACGCATAGCGTAAGCCGAGGCTTGGAAGATCGTTGGGGCATCCGAGATGATCGTTGGCATATGGCATTGGGTAACTACTCAGAAACAGGTACACCGTGTTCCGTAACGCCTGGTTATAAGTGGCAATTCAGGATGACTGTACCTGACTTGGAACCCGATACAGCACAAGGTTGTGTACCTGTCGACATCTTCGCACCCTCCCTTTGGAGTGACGACTTGCTAGGTGAATTCGCAACCCAGGCAGAACGCGACTACCTATTCACCAACCGACATTTTGACACTCGATACACCCAAAGCATTTATTCCCTATATGCAACAGGTAGCGCATTCGATCTACCAGCAGGTCAAATTAATGCGGGCGTTGGAGTCGAAATCAGAAGAGATTGGATTAACTCTTTGCCAAATCGTGTCGCAGAAGATGGATTATTCTTTGGATTCTCTGTCGATGCTGGCGCAGCAGGCAAGAAAACCACTGAAGAGTTTTTTGTGGAAACTGAGATTCCAGTCCTAGCAAATATGACAGCTGTAGAAGAACTGACCATGAACCTCTCAGGACGCTTAACTTCAGACGAGTACTATGGGTCACAGTCTACCTATTCTGTCAAAGTAGCTTATAGACCAGTGACCTCGTTGCTTATTCGAGCCACGAAAGGTACATCCTACCGTTCACCTAACTTGCGAAACCTTTTCCTGAAAGGTCAAACTGGGTTCCTAACTGTGGGCGATCCCTGCTTGATACCCGACGCGGCTCTTGACGAAGAGACAGGTGCGTACATAGCTGGTGAAGATTTACGAGAAGCCCATGTACTTCAGAACTGCCGTAACAACGGAGTAGACCCAACGGTCGCCCACAATAACGGTCGGAACTCCTATGGTGTTGAAATCAAGTCAGGCGGTTCGCTTACCCTCGACCCAGAGACAGCTGAATCTGAATCGTTCGGCTGGGTATTTGAGCAACCTTGGACAAACGCTTTTCTCCTGACTGTAGGTATGAACTACTACAACATTGATGTAGACGATACGATCATTGAACCCTCGGCCGGTTTTATCATCAATGACTGTTATTACTCAGAAACTGGTACAAGTACATTCTGTAACAGAATTAACCGAGCTAATGATCCTACCGCACCTTTGATTGATTTGATAGATGCAGGTCAGCTCAACAGGGATAACGAAGCAGTTCGAGGATTCGACTACAACATCCGGTTTGCGGATACTTGGACCGTATTTGATCGACCATTCAATATTGATTTTGATCTAAATTCACACCGGTTGCTTGAACGTTCCACTCTCTTCATCAATGAAGCAGGTGATCGTGATGACAATGAGTTTCGGTCTGAATGGGGCTATCATCGTTGGAAGCACGAAGCACGTTTCGGTATTGGCTTCAGCGACTACGTAATACGATGGACCACGAGTGGTCTTTCTCCACTGCAACAAGATCTAGATGGAATTGATGGTTTTGGCGATGCTATCGCAGGGAGCGCTAATACATGTCTAGGACCGGACTATAACGACGTTTTATGTCGAGATGTTGGATATACAGATCGTTACTACCTACATTCCTTGTCCCTAACTTGGCGCAGTCCAACAGGTGATATGGTCGTTCGCGGTGGTTCAAGAAATTTGTTTGACGAAGAACCTCCATTAGTAGATGGAACCGAGATATTTGCAACTTATGGTCGTCCTTACGGTGGGTTTGGATATGACCTACTTGGACGAACGTTCTTCTTGAATTTCACCTATTCGTTCGGACAGCTTTAACTCTTGTTTTTCGAGGGGCACAGTTTTTAGCTGTGCCCCTTTTTTTAATCTCAGGATTCTCAAAATGATTCGAAAGGTCTTGTGTGCTTTTGTTGTACTTTGTGTAGTTGTTCTTGGTCCCCTAGTCAGTGCAGATTCTCTTCCACCCAATGTTTGGGCAGACCGAGATGTCATGTCGGCACAGCTCTCTAGAGACGGTACATACCTCGGTTTACTGCGAGCGTACAAGGAGAGTGACGATACACCTCGAATCGAAATTTTCAGCATACCTGATATGACATTGGTGCATCGCCAATTGTCTGATCCAATGCGAATTCAAGGTTTCTTCTGGCTTAACGACGAAAAATTCGTTATGTTCCTTACACAGCAGATTCGCGACCGCATTGAAGGATTTAACCAAGGTGTCTATGGCGGAAGAGTTGTCGTAGTTGATGTCAAGAAAAAGAAAGAGAGTTCTTTCAGTGTTGACGCGCCACCTGCTTTAGTGCATTTGTTGCCGGAAGAACCCGACAAAATCATCGTCTCAATGCGGGATGATCGACGCAGACCTAGAGCTCTGTTTGAACTGGATCTGAAAGATGGTTCCAAACAACTGATTATCCGAGAGCAAATTGCGATCGGTGGCATCCAGGTCAATTCCGATGGGAAGCCTATCGTCGCTTCCGGCTTTGACCGAAATAGCAGAGAGGCAGTCTATCTTTATCGACCGCAAGGTACTAGGTCTTGGCAGGATTACTATCGACTTCACATTGATGAGTTCGAGTTTTTCAGCTATGTCAGTGAAGATACTGAAGCACCTGGTCACTTCCTGGTAATTGCCAATAACGGTCATGACAAGATTGGACTTTGGTCGTTTAATCCAGCGACGCAGAAATTTGGCGAATTGATTTATCGTCGAGAAGACATTGACATTCTCGGTCCGATCTATCACAGTAACAATTGGACCAACCCTGATACGGTTGTAGGTGTACGAACTTATAAGGGCACTTACAGTCATGAATTCTGGGATCCTGAGCAGGCAGCGATCTATGAGACACTAAGCAAGTCAATTAAGAATGTCGGACGTTTGGCATACAGCAGTTCCTACGACGGTAGTACTTACTTAATACTCAATACCGGTCCAAAAGAACCTCCCACCTATTACCTGTTACATGGAGGAAAACTCAAAGTTGTCGGCTCTGCATACCCTCGAATCAAAGCAGATGATCTTGGCGAGCGTCAATATATAGAGTGGCAGGCGAGAGATGACCGCACGATTCCTGGTCTTCTCACACTTCCTGCGGAAGGCGAGCCACCTTACCCTCTCGTGGTCATGCCGCATGGCGGACCCTACGTACCTGAGATCAGTAACTTTGACCCTTGGGCAGGGATACTTTCCAATCACGGCTATGCAGTACTACAGCCTCAGTATCGCGGATCCTATAACTATGGATTAGACCACTACCTTAGTGCTTTCCAGCCAGAAAGCCAGGCCGGTTTCAAAATGCAAGACGACAAAGACGACGGTGCGATGTATTTGATTAAATCAGGTATGGTGGATCAAGACCGTGTTGCGATGTTCGGCTGGTCGTATGGCGGTTATGCAGCCTTAGTGGCAGCGATGCGAACACCGCAGATTTATCAATGCACAATCGCAGGTGCAGCTGTGTCAGATCCTGTAATGCAGGTGAACTATTACCGAGACCGAGTCATAGGGAGGCAGCGAGCAGAACAATTGACTACTTGGTTGGGAGCTTTTTCTCCGTTTAAAAATCTCACAGATGTCAATGTACCGTTGCTAGTCATTCACGGAAACCTAGACCAACGTGTCCCGCTGACACATGCCAACAAGGTGGTCGCAGGGCTGAAATCGAATGAAGTACCTCATAAGTATGTGGAAATTGAGGGAATCGACCATTTCTCCAATACTATGCAGTATTCCCACCGCAACATTCTTTGGACCGAGATTCTGAATTATTTGAAAGAGGAGTGTGGTCCAGACGGACTCTAGAAAGTTGGCGCTTCAATTTAAGTTGGAAGGTGCAAGACTTTCTACGTCGAATTTGTCAAATTCGTACGTCTCGCCGCAGAACTCGCAACTAACGGTTACAAGCTCCTGTTCCGCGAACATACTTTCGAGTTCAGCATGTGAAAGTGTTCTCATCGCATTTTCGCTTCGCTCTTTTGAGCAAGTGCAATGGAAAGACAAATCTATAGCGTCATCCAAATAAATCGTCTCGTTGGGATACAACTTCTGTAAGTACTCCTTGACACCCCGCCCATGCGCGGTCAGGCCATCAACGGTTTTGAAGGCGGTGGATATCTGGTTCCACCGCAGTTGATCGAGCTCACGAACCTCCTCATCATCTACATTTTGAGGCGGTAACAGCTGCAGTAGGCATCCTGTCAGGACATCTCCTTCACTTTCCACCTTTAATCGAGTGGCTAACTGCTCGCTTGTTTTGAAATAGTTTTCCAGGTTAATCAATAGATCGTTCGATTCCAAGGAAACCAACCCTTGGTAAGTGCTGTTGTTTGTAAGCAACATGGTCAACGCCAACTGTCCGTCGCCCACAAGCTCCCTGAATCCCTGCTTTTCATAGACAAGCTCTGGGTTTTCTTCATCGACCCTGGCAATGGATCTAATCAGACGATGTTCTCTGCACTCTGCGAAAGCTAGTTTCACAGGTCCCGATCCAACCGCCTGCAAAATGATCGATGGTTCTTCCTTGACGTTGTTGGCGACCATCGTCGTCACCGCCATCATTTGACCTAAAAGATCAAGCACGGGTTGTGGGTAATCGCGATTACTGCATGCGTCTTTCCAAACGCGATGAAGCCTTATCCAGATACCTCGAACAGGGGCATCAATGAAGTGAAATTTGTGGAGGATATCCATCAAGGTGTTTCAGAACCAGTCTTAAAACGATGCTGTGAGATTGTATTTCAGCAGAAGCTTTAATCAAGCATTGGGATACCACAGCGAGTTAGTAAGTCCCGATGACACTCACTGATTCTGAGCTTAATACGGACCAAAGTCCCAAAGGATACAGGCACAAAAAAGGGGTCAAAGTTACCTTTGACCCCTAGATTTGGAGATTATGGACGAATCTACGCTGCAGATTTCAGTTCAATACGCCTTGGTTGTACGCTTTCCTTCTTGCCTATCGAGAGATGTAGTACCCCATTTGAGAGTGATGCCTCAATCTTTTCGGGATCAGCAGAATCGGGAAGTCGAATGTGTCGTTCGAATTTACCTGTCGTCCGTTCAGTGCGAACATTCTGACCGTCTGGCTTTTCAGAAACTGTCTTACTTCGTTCACCTCTGATGGTTAACACATCCTTGTTCAGAGTTATATCCAACTCTTTTTCGCTGAGTCCAGGTAAGTCGGCGAGAATCTCATATTGATGCTCGTTTTCATTAATGTCAACCGCGACTTGCCAACCTCTTGGGTTCGAATCCCATAAATCTGAGAAACTCAGAAAATCGTTCAAAACAGAGGATCGCTTCCCTGTTGGTTCAAATTCTCTGAAGTATGGAAAGTAGAAAGATCTACGCGGTAAATTTGAAATAGTCATGGTATTACTCCTATCGTTGTTGTTAACTGAAGTTACTATCTATACAGTTAATATGTGGAGCCTTTACCCCGTTTTTCAAGTGATGAGTTACCAAAATGTCTTTGACTAGATGAAATGCTAATCGCCCCTCTAGTGTAAATTTCGGTAGCTGAGTGGCTAGATAGACAAACCAAGCTATTTAAACTTGGAGAAGAGTCTGTTGAAAAACGTGAATACTCACGACAATTCCGAAATGGTAGTCGGACTAAGTATTTGTTTAATAAAGTTTTTATATAGATAATTCAACCGAGAATTTCTTCAAAAGCGACTTTTTCAACAGTCTCAGAATATGGGTCTTTTAAATATCGAACTGACAGATCAAAATCGAAAACTAGGAACACGTAAAAACCACAATCTGCTAGTTACTATCGTATAGAATTCCAGGCTATTTTGTGTGGACAGGAAAAATGTTGAGCCCAATCACTAGGAAGCCCTCTTCAACCTCTCTTCTGTGTGCAATTGGCCTGGCGATCTTTCTCGTCCTTTCGGGTGGCGGCTGTTCGACGCTGAGCGAGATACGTAATCCCGACGTGTCGGTGAAGATTGATCATCCGCCCGGCATTGGTGTCAATCTCAAGAAGGTCGTGTTCGCGTCGCCGGTCGGCAATTGTAGCACCCGGCTCGCCACGATCGCTACCAGGGAACTCATGGCGGCGGGCGTCGAGATCGGAACGGATGCGGTCATGGTTTCTCACCGCACAGAGGCCGGAGATGATATCCTGCGGCCGGAGACAGGTGTCTCGCAGATCCTGTTATCGCTCAACGACACCGCGTGCGACAGCGAGCAGACATCAAGCCAACGGAAAGGCGAACGCAAGCGCGAGCGGAAGAACGACGACGGTGAGACTGAGGAGTACAAGGAGTCCTACACCGTGTATAATCGCACTACGCGCTTCAATGCTGGCGTCTCCGTTCGCGCCGCCAACTTGGCTACAGGTGAGATCGTCAGTGCGTGGGAGATCCGGGAGCACACTTCCGATACGAATACGCGCGAGAACGCGGTACCGGACTATCCATCGTCGTCGTCGTTGAAGGACAGCGCGCTCAGGCTCGCCAGCACGAATCTCATGCGGTGGCTGTTGCCCTGGTCCGAGTTGGTTGCGTTAACCTTCTATGATGCCGAGGAATGTGCCATGAATGAGGTGTACGGCGATCTCGCCTCCGGTGACCCTGGTTCGGCCTATGCTTCGGCAGACCGAAGCATCAAGGCGTGCGACAGTGCCGAGATTGAAGCCAAATTCCGCGCTGCGACCTACTACAACGCTGGCATGTTGCACTTCCTGGACGCCAACCACGACACCGCACTCGAGTTGTTCGAGCGTGCGGCGCACCTTGACCCTGAGAACAACACCGTGCAACGCGCGTCGTCCTCGGCCATCAGGGCGCGTGAGTTGCAGGAGAAGATACAGCGCATCAATTCGTTGGCCGATGCTACGATGGCGCCGGACCTCTTGATTGAATCGTTTTCCATCGAGCAGGCCGATGGCGCTCTCGGCACGACCTTCAGGCTAGTGGCGGCGGTCGTCAACGACGGCGACGGAGGTTCCGCCGCGACGAATTTGCGCTGGTACCGCGTGCGCGATAAGGGTGCTGAGACTAGAATGCTCGAGATCGGCACGGCAGAGATATTTCCCTTAGCTCCCGGTGCAATGAGCGCGCAGGCGATGGATATGCCAGCCGGCGAGACGGGAGACCGCTACCGCGCCTGCATCGACGCGGTAGAGGGCGAGGCGGAAACCGCAGACAACTGTTCGGATACGATCTTGGGCGCGGTGGTAAATGATGTGCGGCAAACGCTCCCCGATCCGGGCGAACATGCCTCTGCTGTGGAATCTCCAGTCGTCGAGGACGATCAAGGTCACGATTTTGCCCTGGACACGGCAAACAGGAATCCCCAGGGCGTGGTGCAACTAGGCGAACGTGTCTACGTAGTGGACGACCAACAAGATAAGGTCTACGTCTACACGCCATTGGGGGCACGCGTACCCGGTGCCGATATCAGCCTGGACAAACAAAGGGTTCCCACAGGAATCGCATCCGCCGACGAGCGGCTTTATGTCGTGGACTGGTCAGACGACAAGGTCTATGTTTACACTACCGGCGGGAAACGAGATTTGGTGTACGATTTCGACTTGGCATCGGCCAACGGATCGCCGACGGGGATCACTCACGCAGACGAGCGGTTTTATGTGGTGGACGGAACGGACGACAAGGTCTACGCCTACACCACGGCCGGCATACGCGACCGAGATGCCGAGTTCCGCCTTGATCGGGCGAACGACTCAGCGGCGGGAATCGCCTACGCCGGAGAGTTTCTACATGTGGTCGACGACAACGACGGGAAGGTCTACGCCTACACAACCGAGGGAGTGCGCGAGCCCGAAGCTGATATCGCGTTGGATCCGGGCGAGACTCCGCGAGGAATCGCCGGTAACGACGGCGCGTTCCTTGTTGTGGATTTGGAGGACAAGATGGTTCGTGTCTATCTTAATGATGGATACGGCTTGTGAGAGTACGAAGTCGTTGAGGCGGCTTCACGTGACCCCTGGCGTAGATGCACGGTGCTGGTTTGACAACGGTCACAAGGATTTTTGGAAACGATTGAAAAAGGAGAAGAGATGAAAGTCATATTGCATGTGTTAGGTTTCGTTCAATGGCTTGCGGCCATGGTGATTGCCTTGGTAAGCATCGCTGCGGTGTTATATATTATGGGAGTGATCGAACAGGCCGGCATCGTCGATGGGCTGGTAGCGTCAGTCGGCATAGACGCCATCGGGGGTCCCGCCATTGCCGAGATGCTTGATGTTATAATCCAGATCGTTGTTATGGCTTTCGGCTCGATGAGTGTGGTAACGCCTGGAATGCTGTTGTCAATTTTGCTTATGCTGTCCGCGCTTTATTGCCAGCGGGCGGCAGGTTCTATGGGACGCAAGCGCAACGATGCAGAAGCACATCCAACCGTCGTGTACACCGTGCCACCTGGACAGCCACAGGTTGCTGGAAATGAATAGGCCTACAGTGCACACGTATAGCAACGGGGACTGAAGACTGTGGGTAGTCACTGTGATGATGGTCAGAAGAGGATGGTGCTCGTGGTGTGGGCGATCCTGGTGCTCGCCGCCGCTGACAGTAGCCGCTCAGACGAACAATCGGAATCTGCGATCGTCCCTGACAGCGTTGTTAACGAGCAGTCAGGTTGCGGACCTGCCGTCGTTTTACCCAAGGGCGAGTACCGCTTGTGGGAAGGTGAGTGGGTGATGGAGGGTTCGGATATCGCCGAGAATGTTTACTCGATCCTGCGAATCCACGCTGTCCACTCAGGAGGCTTAGTGTACGGGACCGAGTGCAGAGACATACCGTACGGGCCGAACGCCACGTGGAGCAACATCAAGGAAGCCCGGTTCGAGGGTTCATTGCAGGCATGCTCCCCCGACTCAGAGACCCGCCTCAGGCTGAGTGTGGATCCGGACGACCGTCACGCTCGAGTGATTGAGATGAAACCCCTGGAGTGTAGCCATACCGACGTGCCCAGCAATCTCTTCGTCTTAAGACGAACGATATTCCGGGCTGGCTTTGACTGCGCTCGCGCGGGGACCCCCGTGGAGCATGCGATTTGTGGTAACGAACTGATCGCACAGGGTGATTTCGAGGTCGGCGAGCTCTACCGCAAGCTTCGGTCCAGTCTGCCCGAGGACCTGGCACAAGAGCTTCGAAGCGGGCAGAGAGCTTGGTTACGGTTGCGCAACGACCGCTGCACGTCAGGGGATGTCGCGGACGAGACCTGCTTGGCCCACCAGTACGCAGACCGCTTGGCCACCCTGTCGCGGCTCGCCGATCCTACCCTCGGCGGCGGAGATTTATTCGATTCTTCCTACGCTCTCGCGCAGATCGTCCGGGGAACGGATTTGCGCCTCCATACCGCCGCTCGGTTGGCGATGTACCCGCTGGCGATGGATCCGGCCGGGGAAACCGACTGGCAGGCGGGTCCGGACGGACTTCTCTTTGAACAGACGTACGTCAAGACGCGGATCGTGTGGCCGAGCAACGTGGAGTTCCGCTACTCCGACATGCTCTACGTCGATCGGGACGGGACAGTCTGGGTGGTTGAGTACACGGAGACGGCACAGCCGCTACCCAGCGATTGGAGCGTCCGGGCTGATCGCCTGTGGTTGTCGGCAGGGCGCGAGCCGCTTACGGTACAAACCGAGACAGAGCCCGGTGCGCCGTATCCACCCCGTGTGGCGCGTTGGCTCGATGAACACGGGGTTGATCAAGCAATGGTGGGGAAATAGTGCAAAGGTGCCACAGGACACCGCAGGTACGGGACGAGATTGTGGGGATCACGGGTGCCGCCTCTTGTGATGTGCTGACCGATCAGGATTTAGCTGGATCAGCACTGTGAGTGCCTGGTTGTCCGGTAGGTCGCGTTTGCGAGCCACACATGCAGCGAGCTCGTCTTGTCTTAGTACCTTGCGCCCTTGCGTCGAATCTTGGAATACTCCTCCCGCACTACCCACCGTTGTAGTGGGAAGTCGCAACCACCGTAAGGTGTTCTTCAAAGCGCAACGCGGATTTGGGTAGTGACTGGACGAAGAGTGAAGGTAATGGGTGGTGCGTGCAAGACACACGACAGTATCTCTGTTCGGCTTATAGCCTCTTGAAGAAGGTGTTGAGAACCGAACCCACCTCGGTGATCAATTTACGCGTGACACCGTCTATCGGTTCTTGCTAATTCATATCCATGTTTGGACTCTATAGGCTGTTATCACACCTAGCCTTACCAGTCGTGTTAGCACAACTCGCAACAAGATGCGTCAGGGATTCTGCTTACCGTCCACGGATTTCAGAACGTTTTGGGTTCGGCAGAGAGCAATCCGATCAGTCAACCATATGGATTCATGCTGTTTCTGCCGGGGAAGTGATTGCGATCTCCCCTATAGTCGAGACGCTTTCCGAGCAATACACGGACCTTCGCTTTCTTCTCACTGCTACGACTCCGTCGGGCTCAGAAGAAGTCAAACGGCGTTTCGGCGATCGTGTATCGCATGTGTATGCTCCCTACGATCTGCGGGGGTGTGTTCAGAGATTTTTAAAAAACCAAAATCCTAAATTGCTGATCCTGGTTGAAACTGAGCTCTGGCCTAATCTCATTGATCTAGTCCATCGAGCCAATATTCCAATCTATGTGGTGAATGCTCGACTTTCTGAAAAATCGGCATCTGGTTACCAACGGATTCGAGGACTCACGAGCAACATGCTCCAGAAAATCACACATATCGCTTGCCAATATGAGGATACTGCTGATCGATTTAAAGCACTGGGTGCAACCGAGAATCAACTATCTGTCACTGGTAGTGTTAAGTTCGATATTAAGTTACCCGACCAGCTCGAACAAGAAACAGAAAATCTACAGGATCAATGGTGCTTCGGTAGACCTACCTGGATAGCTGCAAGTACACATGCTCCAGAAGAACAAATCGCACTCTTGGCACATCAGCGAATCCAAGCAGAAATCAACGATGCGTTCCTAATTCTGGTTCCACGCCATCCGCCGCGGCAGCACGAAGTTGAAGAAGTGTGCAATGCGCTCGGTTTCGCTCACTCCACAATCTCAAAATCACCTACCAGAGTGCCTGTCTTGATCGTCGACCGCATGGGCATCCTACTGCAGGTGCTTGGGATGGGTTCGGCGGTCCTGATTGGCGGTAGTTTTCAAGGTACAGGAGGCCACAATCCAATTGAACCCGCCATATGTGGTATCCCAATGATTATGGGACGAGACCGTCATAATTTTGCCGAGATTTGTTCACGATTCGAAGAGGTGAATGCACTAAAGATCGTGAACGATGTGGAAGACATCGCACAGGCAGTCATTTCACTGCTCACCAATAAACAAGCCGCCACCGAGATGGCAAATGCGGCCTATAAAGTAGTCGAACTAAATCGCGGTGCCAAAAACCAAGTATTGAATCTAATGCACTCGTGGATAACGCAAGCTATCGACCAGTCAGACTCAAAATCTGGGTAACCGGGTTATCTGGAGTCGTAAACTGATTCAGCGACTCAATATCAGCACCTGACAAAGCACCTGCGCTTAATTTCAGTCGCAAACCGTTGAGAACATAGTTATACCGCGAATCGGCGTAGTCAAAAATCGCACCATAGAGTTGCTGTTGAGCCAACAGTACATCGACCACGTTCCTCGTGCCTACCTCATAACCTGTTTGCGTGGCTTCAAGAGCTGCCTGATTACTTTCGATCGCTTTTTGTTTGGCATTCACTCGAATGACATCCGTTACCACTGCACGGTATAAATTTCGAGTGTCCCTAGCGACAGTAAGACGCTGAAGCCTCAGGTTGTGTTTCGACTGTTCCACCGTTAGTGCAGCCGTACGGTGTTCCAAGATATTTCGGCCACCTTGAAAAATGGGTATGGAGAGGTTCAAATTAATGCTCTGGGATTCAGTTTCTTCTCCCAAAAATGACAGTGGGTCACGAGAAAAGGATTTGCTTCCAGAGGCTCTCAACACTGGTGCGTAGGTTGTCCAGACACGTCTTCGATCATGCTTAGCAGCGGCCACGTTCTTTTCCGCAACGATTAGATTCGGATTAGTTGACAAAGCCTGCTGAACCCAAGCTTCTTCATCCTCTGGAAACGGTTCGGTGATCGGCAACTCTTCACTAAGGCGATTGATCTGCTCATATTTCACCCCGGTTATAGTTCCCAATGACTCAAAGAAGATACCTTGGTTCTGTTTCGCATCAATGGTGGAAACTTTGGCATTGTCGTAGGCAGCCGTGGTATTAAGCACATCGGTGATCGCCACCAAACCCACGTCAAATCTTTGTTGTGCCTGCTCCAGCTGTCTTTCAACAGCTTCTTCAGCCGCGAGACTGGACTCAAGCAAGTCTTGGCCACGAAGTACATTCATATAGGCTTGTGCAGTACGAATAATCAGGTTCTGTTCAGCTGCTACTAGAGTTTGGTTCGCGGCATCCAGACGTACACGGGCAGACAAGATCGTAATGAATGCACCTGCATCGAAAAGTGTCTGACTGACAGATACCGACCAACTCTCGTTTTCAGAACGACCATCTGAGAAACCTTCAAAGCCTGGGAAGGACGGCCCATCCGTCCTTCTTTCAAATTCATTCTCGCCTCGACCTGCACTGAAGTTGACTTGCGGTAGCACCGTGCTGACGGCGATAGGTAATCCAGTACGATTGATTTTGTTTTGCGCCACCGCCGCTGCAAGTTCGGGGTCGTTCTTCAATGCATCGTCATACACCGTTTGAAGGTCCGCCGAATAGATAGCTTGAGCCAAAATGCCGATGAACGATGCTAATAACCATTTACGCACAACAAAATTCTCCAAGTTCATAACTTTTAAGTTTAGCTAGGTAGGTGTTACGGCTATCGACCGCAGTACCATCCCCATAAGACCTTTGGTTTTACGAACTGTTGGCCAAAAAACTACGAGGACAGTATGTCTTTTGATTCATGCAAAGGACTATAGTTGCAAATGTTCACTAAAATTAACTCATTACAGTGTGTAAAACACTGTAGGAAACTTCATTAAAAGGGTATGCGGTAACGCCATATGGCAAGAATAACAGTTGAAGATTGCCTAGAGCATGTAGAGAACCGTTTTGAGCTGGTGACACTAGCCGCCAAACGAGCCAGTCAGCTTGCGGAAGTCGCCGCAAGACGTACGTTACAGCTCACTCCACAACAGATGGCAAGCTATAAGGCAAAAGTAGAGCTTGAAAACGATAAACCTACTGTCATTGCACTGAGAGAGATCGCTGAAGGTCTTATCACACCTGAGAATCTAGAGAGCACTGATCTACTGCGAAACACCGATATTGATCCAGCACACCTCCGCAGAACCGCGCAGATGGCACATATCCAAACAAACTCTTCCGAACAAACATCCTGATCAATCGGATTATTTGGTTAACCTTTGATCTAACGTAAGGAACTGTCTAAAACAATAAGTACGCTGTTAGATTTATCCTGCCTCTTGTTAAGAGGCTGTTAACCCCATGCAAGCAAGCACCAGCCAAACTCCAAGAAGGTCGTATTGGCGAGAAAAACTGGCAGAACGAGCACTTCTACCAGAGAATGCCACGCCATTCACTGTAGACCGTCTACTCCATAACGTTTCCCATCTTCCAGAACCCAAACTCAAACTGATTGAGAAGGCGTATACCTACGCCGACGAAGCCCACTCGGGTCAAGTTCGACAAACGGGACACCCTTATATCACGCATCCACTAGCCGTTGCTGGCATCCTGTCGGCTCTTCACGTTGATGCAGAGTGCATCATCGCTGGGCTTCTTCATGACGTGTTGGAAGACACCCATCTAACGAAAGACACGTTACTTACAGAATTTGGTCGTGAAGTTGCAGAGATCGTCAACGGCGTATCCAATCTCAATAACGTTGACAAATCCGACCGAGAAGCCCGACAAGCTGAGAATTTTCAATTTCTGATTGATGCGGCAGCGGACGATCTTCGGGTCATATTCGTTAAGCTCGTAGACCGCTTACACAACATGCGGACCATTGGTGTACTCCCTTCCGAAAAGGGTAAACGCATCGCTAGGGAAACCATGGCCATTTATGCCAGTATTGCGGACAAACTAGGCATTCACACACTCAAAAATGAACTCGAGGATCTTTCATTCGAGGTCCTGCACCCGATCCGTGCTGATCATATCACCTACGGAATTGACACATATCGAGATAAGCTACAGGAAGTCATGCCTACCGTGCATGCACAGCTGGAAGATAAACTCGAAAAGGACAATATCCCTGCCAAGGTGCTCGTCCATCGTCGCCACCTGTATTCGATTTACAGAGAGATGTCAGAAGACAAGAAACTCTATAAGGATGTTGAGAAGGTCTACGCCTTTGACATCCTCGTTGAAGACGAGCTCAATTGTTACAAAGCACTGGGATCAGTACACACCCTGTTCCGTTTTAGTGAAGGTGCATTCAAGGACTATATATCCTGTCCCAAACCAAACGGTTACCAGTCTCTCCATACGTCGATATTCAATCCTGACAATATCTCGATCAATTTGTACATCCGCACAGAACGGATGCACGTCATGGCTCAGCGCGGTGTGCTGGGGCAACTCAACCTCCAAGGTCCAGAGCAATCACGCGAAGGATTGATGGAGCGCTACATCGCCTATCTCCAAGAATTGAACGATATGCGGGAACTGTCGGCAGACTCGAAAGAGTTTTACGCAATGTTCAAGCACGATCATTCCACTCGCGATATCACGGTGTACACGCCTCAAAATAAGTCAGTCGAATTACCCACCGGATCCACGGCTCTTGATTTCGCATACGCAATCCACACAGAAGTAGGTCACACTGCGGTGTCTTGTACTATCAATCAGAAAGAGGTGAGTCTAACTACTCCACTTGAGTCTGGACAGACCATTGAGATTATTACGGAACCGGGCACACACCCTTCTCCGTCTTGGCTAAGTCACGTGAATACCGCCAAAGCGCGTGTTGCGATTCAACACTTGCTAAGGAAATTGGAAAGACACATCATTGTGGACATTGGCGAGAAGTTACTGAAGAACAAACTCGCACAGGTTGGAAAGGATCTCGACTCTATTTCCGAAGAGCATTTAAACCGAGTTTGTGAAGACTTAAATATCAAAAGCCTAGAGGACCTCTACGACCGACTCGGACAAGCGCAGATTAATCCAAACACGGTCTTGAAGTATCTCGAGACCTATTTGAAATTGGATTTCTCTACTACCGACCTGGAAATTGACGGTGCCTATATCCTTCAGGGGGTCGAAGGTGCGACGATCTCATACGGAAAGTGCTGTGGACCAGTTCCAGGCGATCCTGTCTTCGCACAGAGAAACGCAGACAAAGGCTGGATCATCCATGTCCAGAAATGCAAGAATGTCCAAAAGAGACGTTCAGACCAAGATGAACGGTTACCGGTCCGATGGAGCGAAGAAACTAAAGGTGAATTCGAAACATCACTTCATATCGAGGTTGTTTCTTCCAAAAATGAGGTAGTAAACATCGTCAATGCACTCAATCAAGCGCAGGCAGGGCTGAGCGGTATCGATGTGACAGAGCGGACTGGACGATTTGTCACCGTAGTCGCAAGACTACTCGTCAGGGATCGCAATCATCTTAAAAATATCTTCAATCAGTTGAAGAATAAACCTTACGTACAAAGCGTAGCACGACCAGAAGGAGACGAAATCACATGGCAGGCTATGCCGTCCAAAGCTTAGACGCACCCGAGGCAATTGGTCCTTACTCCCAAGCGGTTCGAGTCGGGCAAACGATCTACTTATCTGGTCAAATCGCTTTAGACCCGAAGACCATGGAACTAAACTGTGCTTCATTTCGAGATGAGGTTCAGCAGGTTTTCGCCAACATTCAAACGGTTCTGAAAGCCGCCGGTGCGGGTATTGAAGATGTTGTCAAGTTCACCGTGTTCCTGACCGATATAAGCACCTTCGATACGGTGAACGCGGTCATGAGTGAGGTTTGCAAACATCCTTTTCCGGCGCGGTCCGCACTTGGAGTCGCGGCGCTACCGCGAGGTGCCAACATCGAAGTCGAAACCATCGCAGTAGTTAACAGCTCGTAGCGATTGGAGCGGTCGCTAGTTTATGGCGGTCAAATTTGCGTCTGTCACCACGCTCCGAGGCTTAGGCGATAGCTTCGCAACTAAGCTGGAAAAACTTGGAATTTACACCAAGTTAGATCTAGCTCTCCACCTCCCTTCCCGATATCAAGATCGAACGACGTTCACCCCTCTTGAAAAAATCGTTGTCGGTGAGGAATATTTCACTCAGGGGATTATCACTAACGTACGGAATAGCACGACAAACAACGAGCTCCTGGTGGAGTTCAACGATGATTCTGCAGATGCCATCATGCGTCTTATTCACTTCTCACCCTATAACGTCCAACAGTTTCAAATTGGAAAATGGCTACGTGTCTATGGTCAGCTAAGACGTGGAAGGCAATTCATCCACCCGGAATATAGGGTTTTCTCGCAAGATCCCGGCGCCCCAGATCCCTACTACCACCCTATTTACCCAACAACAAGTGGCATATCCAGTAATAGGCTCAGGAATTGGATCCTACAATCGCTGCCTGAGTTGAGCTTGCTACCTAGATATACCTACGCCGGCTTGACTCTTCAAGAAGCGTTGGCCACCGTCCACGAACCAGACCCAAAACGTGAACTGCAAGACACAGAGATTGCTCGTAAACGAATAGCTTTTGACGAAATCCTTGCATTCTTCCTGCTCCAAAGGAAGCTAAACCTAGAAAGCCGTCGCGGTAAGACATTTTCTTTTTCAACCGAAAACAACATCACTGACCTGTTTCTGAAAAACTTGCCGTTTGAACTAACCGATTCACAGCGAAATGTGCTTAATGAGGTAGAGGAAGATTTACGTAAACCCGTTGCCATGCGCCGCCTGTTGCAGGGCGATGTGGGTTCAGGTAAGACAGTCGTTGCAGTTCTAGCCTCTCTGCGAGCGGCAGGAAGCGGATTTCAAACGGCGGTTATGGCACCCACAGAGATTCTCGTCGAACAGCATTTTGAAACGTTTTCCGAATGGCTTGAACCGCTTGGTATCAATATCTCACTACTTACCAGCCGTATGCCTGCAAAATCTAGGCGACGCAGCGAAGAGGCGATATTGAGCGGCGATAACCTTATTGCCGTCGGGACCCATTCACTCTTTCAGCGAAATGTTCAATTCAAAAATCTAGGCCTCGCAATCATTGATGAACAGCACAGATTCGGTGTTCACCAAAGAATGCAACTACGTGGTAAGGGTAACAACCCTCACCAACTCATAATGACTGCTACGCCGATTCCACGAACCTTGGCACTGACCTTCTATAAGAACCTGGATGTCTCAACGATCAAGGAGTTACCGAAGGGACGGCCTCCTATTCATACATCCATTCATTCCACAAACCAACGACAGCAAGTCATTGATGCAATCGGGCGACAGCTATTAAAAGACCGTCAGGTCTATTGGGTTTGTCAATCGATAGAAGACAACCCTGAATCGAAACTAGAAGCCACTGAATCAGTCGTCAGAGAGCTGACGCACAAATTACCAGACGTGGAGATCGGCCATATACATGGTCGCATGAAGACCTCTCAGAAGTCCTCCATCATGCACAAATTTCGTAGCGGCAAAATTCGACTTCTGATTGCAACGACTGTGATCGAAGTTGGTATTGATGTCCCCAATGCATCCATTATGGTGATCGAAAACGCCGACCATCTTGGTTTGGCACAGCTGCACCAATTACGCGGGCGAATCGGCCGAGGATCCATCGAAAGCTACTGCATGTTGTTGTACGATCCAGATCCGGGTTTGAGCGATGTCGCAAGGGAAAGACTGCGAGCTGTCCAGCAGCATAGAGACGGTTTCAAACTAGCTGAGCTGGATTTTCAGTTGCGTGGTCAGGGGATGATTTTCGGTGTGCGGCAGTCAGGCACTGAACACTTTCGAACCGCGGACTCATCCCAAATAATCGAGTTTCATGCAGACGTGGAACGGGTGGTAGAGGAGCTCACTCAATCTGACACAGAACTTGGACAGCGCATCATTGATACGTGGACTTCATCCGATCCAGGTTACGTCGCCGTCTAACATTCTTACGTCCAACCTTTAGGTGTTTCCAACATGACTGAGTCCACCTCATTCAAGAATGCATTCCCTTTTCAACAGGATGTGCTTGCACTTCCCGTAATAGACCTCGACAGCGCTTCAAACTGGTATTGTGAAAAGTTTGGAATGCAGGAAGTTTCAAGACCTAGCAAGAAAGTACCTACCGTTCTTCTTGAACGCGATGGCGTGCAGATAGGATTCGCCATCACTGGTGGCGATCCCACACAAGACGGTGCTGCAATTTTGGTGCAGAACATTAAAGAGATGCAGACCGAGCTAGAGGCTCGCGGCGTGGAAACCGGAAATTCGCGAATTGATGAACGAGATGGCGAAAAACTTCAGGTATTTTTCGTAGTCGCACCTGATGGACTATGCTACTACTTTCATGAGCCTATTGAGAGCACCTGATAATCGAGTCGCTCCAATGTCTCCTCTGGGGTTACTCTGTGAAGATGCCGGCTGATGCACAAGAGTCGAATCAACCGATTTCTACCATTTCGAAGTCTTCTTTACCTACGCCACATTCCGGACAGTAAAAGTCTTCCGGAACTTCATCCCAAGCTGTACCGGGTGCTATGCCGTCTTCTTCATAACCCATTGCTTCGTCATAAATCCAGCCACAGACGATGCACTGCCACTTCCGCATTTTGGTATTGCCTTAATACAACCTGAAATAAGCAACAAATTATTAGCTAAACATCCTGATGTATGACAGTGAGATTGGACAAGTAACGCAAAAACTGCGTGCAGTGATAGAACTGATGCGATGGCATAAACCCATCGGTACCAGCCTTTTACTGCTACCAACTATCAGTGCATTATTCTTGGTCTCTGAAGGTTGGCCACCCTTGCATCTCTTCATCGTTTTTACAGTTGGCTGTTTCGTTATGCGTTCTGCAGGATGTGTCATTAACGACATATGGGACCGCCACATTGATGCTGAGGTAGAACGGACGAAGATGCGTCCATTGGCTTCAGGTCGAATTTCCGTAGTCACAGCATGGTGCATCTTTGCCATTCTCTGTATCTGTGCAGTCAGTCTCCTGTATTGGCTCAATGAAGCCACCCGTTGGATGGCTGTAGCAGGTCTTGTCATTGCAGTACTGTACCCCTTGGGAAAACGATTCACCTACTTTCCTCAAGCGATATTAGGAGTCGCCTTCAGCTGGGGTATTCTGATGGCTTCTACCGCCGTGAAAAGTGAAATCACTGTACCTATTTGGATCTTGTTCGCAGCGAGTTTTTTCTGGATTTTTGCGTACGACACTATCTATGCAAAGATGGATCAAGTAGACGATCAACGGATTGGGGTGAAATCTTCTGCTATTAAAGCCGGTAAACACTTTCGCCTGCTCCTTGGAGTGTTCTATGCAGTTGCTTGGCTGTTGTTGGCTGGCCTGTTGACAGTTGCAGAACTAGGCGTTTATTACACGATTGCGATAGTGGTTTTAGGGATTTTGTTTGGTTCCCATGTCTGGACCGCCGAAGACGCTCCTAAGGACAAACTGCAAAGAAAATTCGAGGCCAATCAGTACGATTGGGGAGTTGTCCTTGCTGGCATCGTTTGTTCAGTAGTGATTTAGTCTTGGATTGGCAAATGGGATATCCCTTCGTGTCTCAACCTTCCGCGAGTTGAATCCACCAATACTATGAAGACGCTAAGTCAAGCATTCGATCGGTTCATAGGTACGTTAGGTCGGATGATTTGTTGGCTGTCATTAGTTATGACTTTGGCGACCTTTCTGATTGTAATATTGAGATACGGTTTTCAAATCAGCGCGACTCCTGTGCGAGATGCCGTGGTCTACTGTCACGCGGTACTCATACTGCTAGGAATTTCCTATACGTTACTGCGCGACGAGCATGTCAGAGTCGACTTGATTTATTCGCGTATGACACCTTTCAAGAAAGAAGCAGTCAATTTGGTAGGTGCTTTGGTGTTTCTCCTACCGCTTTGCATTGTCATCCTGATCTATACGGTTCCGTATGCGGCGGCTTCGTGGAGGATATTCGAGAGTTCAGCTGAGGTAGACGGACTACCTGGCATCTTCCTACTTAAAACACTACTACCAGTCTCGGCTGGTCTACTGTTACTCCAAAGTCTCAACGAAGCACTAAAAACGCTGGTGAAATGGAGTCAACGTAAACGTGCCTGAATGGTTCCCGATCGTCATGCTCCTAGCTGTGTTCGGGACATTGCTCGCGGGGTATTCGGTCGCGGTAACACTCGCCGGTGTTGCACTGCTTTTCGCACTTTTCGGCATTCTGTTCGGCATCTTTGAGCCGGACATCTTCGGTTTTCTTCCGAGTCGACTATTTGGCATTGTCACCAACCAAACCCTGATTGCCGTTCCTCTATTCGTATTTATGGGTGTGACGCTCGAGAAGACAAAGATCGCCGATACGCTTCTAGTGAACATGTCCTCTCTATTAGGTCGACTTCCCGGTGGACTTGCATTAGCTGTCATACTCGTCGGCACACTATTGGCAGCCAGTACAGGTATTGTCGGTGCTACGGTAGTAACGATGGGTCTACTGTCGCTACCAATCATGCTGAAGCAAGGTTACCAGCACAGTCTAGCGAGCGGTACCATTGTGGCTACTGGCACACTTGGTCAGATTATTCCACCGTCTATTGCACTCGTCCTCTTGGCAGACGTATTGGCAAATGCATATCAACAGGCCCAACTGTCGTTAGGGATTTTTGCTCCAAAATCCATATCAGTAAGTGACTTATTCACTGGGTCCCTCGTACCTGGAGTTCTTTTAGTTGGTCTATATGCGTTATTTGTGCTCGCTCGTAGCAGTACACGGCCTGAGCTTGCGCCACCAAAGCAAACCGATGAGTCGAAAGTTGAGCTATTTCAATTACTCAAAGGTCTGTTCCCGCCTCTACTCCTTATAGTAGCGGTTCTCGGTTCAATTCTCTTTGGGTTGGCAACTCCTACAGAGGCAGCTGGATTGGGTGCGACCGGCGCACTCATATTGGGTCTTGCATACCAATCGCTGAACTTACAACGGCTCAAAGAAATTGCTGAGTCGACACTGAACACCACCTGCATGGTCTTCTTTATCTTGATTGGTGCCAGCGTATTTTCCTTAGTGTTCAGAGGTTTTGGTGGCGATGAAATGGTTCAAGCTTGGTTCGAGCTGATTCCCGGCGGCGTCGCTGGTGCCCTTGCAATCGTGATGCTGATCATCTTCCTGCTAGGGTTTATATTGGACTTCATTGAAATCACCTATGTCGTCGTACCCATCGTAGGACCGATCCTGTTGGCGATGGGTATCGATCCTATTTGGCTAGGTGTGCTCATCGCGGTCAATCTGCAGACTTCATTTTTGACGCCACCGTTTGGATTTGCGCTCTTTTATCTCCGTGGAATTGCACCGCCCGAATTGACCACACAGGAGTTGTATCGTGGTGTGATTCCGTTCGTTGCCTTACAGTTGGTATTAATCGCCCTGCTGGTTACGTTTCCTCAATTAGCTACTTGGTTGCCAGCTGCTATCAGCTCCTAGATAACTCTGAGGCTGACTAGCCTTTGGCAAGTGGCCACTGGTTCAGATAAAACCATAAAAAATCAGATTGGAAACCAGCTATTCCGTAAGTATCTAGAATGAGATAAAGGAAATTCAATCCAAGCAGTCTTCTACGTTGCTAAAAAGGGGAACAACAATGAATGACTTTCTAAAGCAGGCAATCAGCTATGAAAACCTGCATTGGCAAATTGCCGGTGCGCTAATACTCGCATGTATTTTCGGATACTTTGCGGACGGCGACACCGCGATCTTTGGTGTAAATCTGGTCGAAATCTTCAGTTTCTTCGGTGGGTTGTTTATGAACGCATTGAAGATGATCGTGGTTCCTCTGATACTCGCAGCCATCATTATGGGCGTCTCGAATATGGCAGGTCAGGAGTCTTTCGGTCGCATCGGCGGTAAAACGGTTGGTCTGTATGTCGTGACTGGTTTCTTTGCGATTTTCACCGGTTTGCTACTCGTCAATCTCATCGCCCCAGGCGATATTGATCCCGATCAGGCTCAAGCTTTGGTTGAGAGCATAAGCGAAGACGACGTTGAAGTTATTCAATCTAAAGTTAAGGACCGAAGTGCAGCCGACTTGGTTGACATCATCGCACGGGCGATCCCTTCGAACATCTTAGTTGCGGCATCGGAGATGAACCTCCTCGCCTTGATTTTTGTGGGGATCGTGTTTGGAACATTCATGACGCGCTTAAAGGGCGATATACGTGTGACGATGGAGCGATTCTGGCAGGGAATTCACGATATCATGGTGGTAATCACCATCTGGATCATGCGTTTTGCACCCATCGGAGTGCTGGCACTGGTAGGCAAGGTTTTAATGCTCTCCGGGTTCGAGGTATTCAGCGTTCTGCTCTGGTTCTTCATTACCGTACTATTAGCCCTCGCAATCCACTTTTTCGTGTGGTTGCCGCTCATGCTCAGATTTATCGGCGGCATCAATCCGATCAAGTACTACTCGAAGATCGTACGTGCGCAACTTACCGCATTTTCGACTGCTTCGTCTTCAGCCACACTGCCAGTAACTATCAACAGTGCTGAGAAGGCTGGCGTATCCACTCGGGTAACTAGCTTCGTACTGCCTTTAGGTGCTACCGTGAATATGGACGGTACCGCACTCTATGAGTGTGTTGTCGTCATATTTATCGCACAAATCTACGCAGCGACGACTGGCACAGACTTCTCCTTCGCTCAACAACTAACCGTAGTAGTCATGGCGCTACTGACTTCGATCGGAGTCGCAGGTATACCTGCTGCAAGTCTCGTGGCCATTACCTTGATATTGACGATGGTTGGTTTGCCTGCCGAGTGGATAGGCATCGTCCTAGCCGTGGATCGAATCTTGGATATGTGTCGAACTTCGACTAATGTCACCAGTGACCTTACGATCACTGCACTGATAGCAAGCACCGAGAAGGAAGAATTAAGCGAGATTCGTGCTCAAGGTTCAAGTACCGAGGCAGAAGCGGCGTAGTCCATCAGAATAACCAAATCCCAATCGCTTTGTATCCCCGCCATTTAGGGCGGGGATACAAGGTGTAGCCACGTTAGTGTGGCCTTGGTGTAAGTTCTGAGTACTTTTGTCCCATTTATTCCAACTTTAAATGTCACACACGTGGGACATTTCTGAAAGTTGCGCCTCACCAGAAAGTTCGCTCATGTCTACCGCCACGCTCGAAAGCTTGGAATCCAACTCGTTACGGCGCTAAACGACGATACCAAAAACACAATGCCATCAGCTGCTTAGGCATCCGTTACTAAAGAGCGTCTTCTCCCGATTGCACCTGAACGGTCGATGCATTGAAGCGATCACCGAATTGAATCGCCAATTCCCGTTTCGCCTTACTCCATTGACGCATAGGTTGGTTCCAGGATTGGGGCGCTTCGCGCAACGCCAGATAGATCTGTTTCTTCGCCGCCTCAATGTTCGTGAAGTGACCACGGGCCCGAATCCCCTGTTGCACCAAGGTGTTCAAACTCTTGATCGCATTGGTCGTATAAGTCACTTTGCGAAGTCCCTGCGAAAACGCCAGAAACGGAATCACCTGCTCCCAACTTCGGCGCCAGCGCTGCACCACATCCGTACTGCGACTCCCTAATTCACTCGCCTCTAATGCATCCAATGCCGTAGCCGCCGCTTCCGCATTGCTCGCCGTGTAGATCGTCTTCAACGCCGCCGCCAATGTTCGTCGGTCCTGGTAGCTGACGCTCGTCAGCGAGTTCCGCACCAACTGCACGATACAGGTTTGCACCGTCGTGTCCGGAAAAACCGCTTTCAACGCCTCCGGAAAACCAGTCATGCCATCCACCACCGCGATGAGGATATCTTCCACCCTGCGGTGCCGAAGATCCTGCAGTACCGAGAGACCGAATTTGGCATGATCACGCTCTCCCAGCCACAGTCCAAGCGCTTCTTTACGACCATCCTCAGCGACCCCGATACCAAGATAAATCGTCATGGTGGCGACGCTACCAGCATCGCGGACCTTGACATGAATAGCATCCAGGTAGACGATAGCATATGTGCTATCCAAGGGTCGATTATGCCAATTGGTAAACTCTTCCATCACCGCTTTAGTCATTTTCGAGATCAGATCCCTCGAGATATTGATACCGTATAGTTCCCCAACGGTCTGGCGAATCACTCGTAAACTCATCCCCTTGGCGTACATCGCCAGAATCTTGTCATTGAACTCCGGTAGCCTCCGCGCATACTTCGGCACCAGCTTGGGTCTGAATGTACCTTTCCGGTCTCGTGGGACATCCAAAGTCATCGGGCCGGTCGCAGTCATGACCGTCTTGCGATTGTGGCCATTGCGGCTGTTGGGTTCATCGCTGGATGCCAGATGCTCATCCATCTCGGCATTGAGGATCCGTTCGGTTAGACGCTTGCGCAATTCCATCAAGAGATCCTCACTTTCAAGCGCTTGCTGCGGGTCATCTCCCTGCAACAGGGTATCAAGCATCTCGTCAGTGATACGTGGATTGTCGTTTTTAGATTTGTTTTTTTGTTTTGAAGTCATGTCAGCAATCCTAAGTGACTGATCGGTATCCTCGCCTTGTGAATACCATAACCGATTGATCGGTTGAAATAACCATACACGAAAATTCTTACTGGCATCTTAACCAAGTTTCACCTGCAACCCACATTTCACCTACCCCTGTTAAAGTTGCGGGATGCCATAGTCTCGGTCCAGATCGCGATAGACAGTGTGCACGTGATCCGCGGGATTGCCGTCGTCAGCGCCTCCCCTCGCGTCGTTGGCATATTCGATAACGGTCGACGGTCCCTGTATCGCCCAAGAAACGTCGCTCCCTGCCTCCAGTGGGCCGCTCCACGCGAACCGTGTTTCGTCGATCCC
>MPMU01000009.1 GCA_002238665.1 Gammaproteobacteria bacterium bin55 | reverse complement strand
TAGGAACATTTATCTGGAAATCATTGATTTACTAGATGACAGGAAACTTTTGCCTCATGAATTCGTAGAAGTGATGATGACGGCGTACGAATCTCAGAAGAATTTGCCAGATAGATCTGTTCATGGTAGGTTTTTTGAGTATGTGGTTGGCGAGACATTGGCTCAAAATGGTGTAGAGCGTATGTACTATCAAGCTGAAGTACGTCATGTACCACTGTCTACTTTTGATTGGTTTCTATTCCACGAGACTCATCCTGTTTCGATTTCTTGTAAGACTAAGGCTCGTGATAGATGGAAGCAAGCGGCTCACGAGGCCATGGCGTTGAAACACGTATATGTTCAAGCTACTAATTACTTAGTGACGATTGAACGAGTGAGTGCGTCAGAAGATAAGAAGAGGCTTGCGCCTTTCACGATTGATCATTTCGTAGTGGCGAACAAACCAGAATATACCGAGGCGGTCATTAACATAACACGGAAACGCTATGAACAGGCTGTCGATCAATCTCCGATTCGAAATGGAGACTTGGTTTCTCCAGTGTGCATTGACTGAGAACTTGCGTAACTTTAAAGCTCTTGCTTCTGCGTTAGCAAAAACTAAGGTATCTACGTCCCAAACCCAAATCGTCATAGGATGACCTGGAGTTCAACAACGGCGTGTCCCGGACAAGTAGACTACCCCTTTGTATTGAGGACATTTACTTTAAGGATTACGACGCAACTTCCCTCTTGACCCATCGATTGCTCAAATCGGTGTTCTGCCCTGGTAGCTCAAAACTCTTGGGACGTGTATTGGGTACCATGGTCCGAGTGAACAGTCCGCCCTTTGTCCGAGTAGCCACGCTGGATATCTGATTTCAATGCGGTAATGAATAGGTCAGCTGGCATGCGCGTTCCCACACTCCAGTCAGGAACTCGCAGGGTATAGGCATCCTGGTAGGCCTCTAGATAAACCACTCCGCAGTTCATACGTATTTGGGTCGCATCGCTGTATTAATTTTGATCTGAAGCATAGGGACAAACGCACGAAATAAATGGAATTCGCTATGCCATGCATTCGCATCTGAGATCGTGGTACTCGTCTTCCGACGCGTTGGACTACCCTGCATCTTCATCTCTCGCATGAGTTCCTCGAACAGCGCTTCTGCGCGAATGCTCAGTGTCTCCTTCAGCAAGGTAACGAGTTCCTCATTGAAGATTCCCGCCAGCGGATCGGGCCGGCGTCGGCCCGTGGCTTCGTCCGGATGGAGGGAGGTCTAGGATCGGTCTCGATCCTATAGGCTGTGGCGCTATAGAAGCCAGCCTTTACGGCGGCCTTTTTTGTCTGCACTGCATGTAAAGTCTCACTTGTTGATCGGTAATGTGTTTGCCTGGCATAGATGTACTTCCTAGTGAGGAGGTCACACCTAAGCCCATTCCGTCACGATCATGTAGCGGGTTTTCGGCCTCACCGATTCTCATCTTGATTGTCTTTTTACAGGCTGGCCAACTCACTGAGTCCAGAGTGTATTGAACAAACCAGATCGTGGCATTTTCCATGAACGCTAAATTCTGCTCCAAGAGCTCAATGCGTTTCGCTTGGAGTCTCACCTTACGTTCTAATATACCTTGGTGAACTGAGCCATCGGCTCGTACTGACGAAGCCATTTATAGATCGACAGTGCACTGATACCGTAACGCTCCCTGACGGAGCGCACGGACCGTAGCTCGTTTTTGGCTTCACTAAGCACCGTTGCTCGGAAGTCTTCGCTATATTGTTTTCTCTTCAATCTGACATTATTCTTGAATCCGGAAAGTGTCGCGAAAATCGATACAAGACTACATATGTGCCGACACTTATCAACAGGCAATCAACTTCGTCTTCGCACTCTTCCCCTGGCGTATCGAATGCCTTTATATCGAGTTCTAAATTTGGAGGTTTATCTTTACGATGTCACCGAAGGCTTTCGAGGCGTGGAATGTCTGGATTTGGAGATACTTACACTCGTATGTAGCCAAGGTAACCTTCACCGACAATTAGCACTAAGTTCCTCAACGTATCTAACGGGAGATTCGTTCATTTTGATTATTCTCAAGTTCGAGGCGTGAGTTCACAAGAGGGTGCAACCATTCAGTTGTTCAGCCGAGAGTACGTGTTTCACGGTGAAGGAATGGGTGCACTGGTCAATATGACTGGAAATGCAGTACCTCCAAAACTCATCAAATACTTGGCATCTAGATCAATGAATATATGGAGTAAAGGTAAACCTAATCAAAGGGAAAACCAATATCGTGAGGAGTTCTAATGGATAGCAAATCCGTCTGTAGTAGATTGATTTATTCAGAGTCAGAGATTGAGGTTACAGAAATTATCCATGGAGACAAAGCGCTGTCTGATACACAAAATTGGTTTCCAGTGGATGATCGTGATTCGAATTTCAACGTAATAACCAACCAAGCCTCAGTCGGTAGCAAAGCTCTCACTGAACTATGCACGAACATGGTTGACGCAGTGTTATTGAAACATGCTTGGGAACGAGATATAAACCCAAGAGGGCCAAATGCCCCGACATCCATGATTGAAGCTGTAAAGGATCTAGTTCAACTAAATGGTGCTAGAAATGGCATATTGGCAGAAGTAGATGACCCGAAATACCTGAAGGAGTTTGCCGAGAGGAACCTAATAATCGGAGTGACAGGTGGTACTAAAAGATCGGATGCACTCTGCTTCACATTTGTGGACAATGGAGAAGGTCAACATGCCCATAACTTCAAAGACACCTTTCTTTCATTAAGTGCAGGCAACAAGTCTGACATCAAATTTGTACAGGGTAAATACAATATGGGATCATCAGGAGTTATGTCATATTGTGGTCGTTGTTGGTATAAGTTAATAGTCTCTAGGAGGTGGGACCACACAGGTGATTGGGGATGGACATTGATGCGTCGAAGACCTAACGAAGGAAAACCTGTAGCAGAGTATTTCACGTATATGAAGAAAATTCCCACATTCAAGGAAGAAAATCTATTTCCCTTGAAAATGCAAAATGGAACCAAAGACGAGCTTGTTAGCCTAAATACAGGTACAGTGATCAAGCTATATCAATATCATATGGAATCAAACGCTACATTTAGTAAAATCAGAGACTCACTCAATGAAAACTTGATATCTACTATTTTACCTATCAAATTTATTGATTACCGTGTTAAGCCCGAACGAAAGAAGGGTAAAAGAAGAGCACTCGGAATAGATGAAAAACCTCTAAATGGATTGGAGTTCTCACTTCGGAACGAGGGGGAGAGTGGTCTAGACATGTTGGAAGATGGAACAGTTGAATCTGGTAAATTAGAACACATAGGAAATATAGATGACCCCCTGTTAGGAACCGTAAGGATTAACGCGATGATCTTTATGAAAGGAATGCCACGATGGCTTAAACAAAAGACTCAGAGGGTTTATCACAGCGTAAACGGTCAGGTGCAGTACAAACAGACTCGCGGCTTCCTATCTCAGACTTGCAAGTTACCTGTATTGAAGGATCTTTTGGTATTAATTGTGGATGCCAGCGATTTAACTGAAGAAGCGCACAACGAAGTGTGGAAAGGTGACCGGGAGAACATCAGGCGAACTGAATTTGGCCAGCGCTACCTCTCAAAGATCACTGATGTCATCAGTGATTCCCAGTCCTTGAAGGAACTTCAACTACGAGTAGCTGAAGAAGAAACAAGAAATGTCATTCAGAAGCAACCCATTCACTTATTCCAAAGTATGGTGAGAAAAGATCCTAGTATCGCTCAATTGCTACCTGGTGGGGAGCAGATTTCAATTTCTAAGCCAAAAATTCCAGATGAAAAACCATGGATTGGCAAATATAGCCCCTCGTTTTTGGAGATACGAGGTAAAAAGATGAGAGAAGAGGGTGCAAAAATCTCAATTGAGGGCCGTCGAGTGGTGTCTTTCGATACTGATGTTGTCAATGATTACCTTGTCCGCGCAGACAATCGTGGAGAGGTCTTCATCGATGGACTGGATGGCAAATTATCATGGTCTTCTACGTTGAAAAATGGAAGACTAACAGTAAATTTCACTGTAGTACCTGATAAGGTCAGAGTGCATGACAGACTCGATATATTGGTGCATCTATTCGACAACTCAATGCCACAAGAGGTTAGTGCCAGCTTTCTTCTTGAAGTCGTGACAGATCGTCAAACCACACCTCCGGGCCCACCACCCGGCCCGCCTAAACCCAAGACGCCTAAGGACATTGATGATAAGTCTCTTCCAAAGAATATGTGGATAACCGAAGACGGTCGACGAATTGAGGATATGGAAACTAAGAAATGGCCAGATGGTTTCAATGCACTAGACGGTGGTTACATCACTGATTTGAATGAAGGGGTGATCTACTACATTAATTACGACAACGTTCATCTACAACGATTCCTTCGGGTCGAGCAAGATTCTATAAAGAAAAAGGCTATAACTGAACAGTTTCGATTGGGTATGTTGGTTCTCATGATGGGATTTGAACATGCATATGAGAGCCTCGACAACACTAAGAAGAATAGCTTTATGGACTATAAAGACGACATTCGTAAGCTGAGTGCGCGAGGCGCTGCGACGGTTGTGCTATCCGTTGCAAAGACTATCCCAGAAATCGTCAATCCGTTTGCAGTCGCCGCAATGGATGATGATTGAAAAAAGTTCCATTACTTCTGGTTTCTACCTAAAGAGTATTTGCTTCTTTCTATGCTCGATTGACTTCGTTGAGGCATGTTAACTGGTGACAAAGATACGTAGTCTTTGTGGTCTTCGGCTGAACTTCTGGGCTTGTTTGTGAAACAAGGATTATGTCATAAAGAAAACCAAGCAATGATGACCTTCGAGCTACAGTGGTTGGTGAGGTCACAAATGGAGACTAGGTCAATCTAACTCTATCACTGAGAATCTATAGGGAACTCAAACCTCTACTCCTGTAGCAGGAAAGATGATTCATCCTAGGATGGACTAGAGTTCAACAACGGCGTGTCCCGGACAAGTAGGCTGTCCCTTTGTATTGAGGACATTGACTCTAAGAGTAACGACAGTCCTTCCATCCTCTTCGCTTCGCTCGGTCACTTCACCAACGACTGTGAGCACATCGTCCTTCTGATTGATGGCACGATATTGGCAACCTACTTCTCGCACGACACCTTCGTCTCCTATCCAATCGTGTAGAGCATTGACGATGTACGCGTAACGAAGATTTCCCATTCCGAACGCGCCTTCGTCGTTCCCTGCTCGACGACCAGCTTCATCGTCCATGTGGAATGGCACAAATTCCTCGTTTACGGCAGCATACCTATTCCACTCCGCGAAGCTGGTTTTTCGCGACCATTCTGGTAGCGTTGTTCCAACTCTTACATCCTTAGCAGTAACTGCCATAAGTTCTCCTAGTAGCGTATGCTTGTTGAAATCCGGGTTCGGACCAACTCTTGTTTTTGATTCTTCCACTCAATTTCCGATCGTACGTATAGAGTGAGCCCAAGGCGGCCTTCTTTTTCGTGCCAATCTAATAATCTGGATCTGGCGGTGATTACGTCCCCTGGGCGCATCGGGACACCGTAGCGATCAGTTTGTCCACCATTCATGCCAGTCATAGGTTTGCCATCAGGTTTTCGTCCGACTAGACCGGGTCTGGGAGTTCCTCTTGGCGCTTCCAAACTCCAGGCGAAGGGGTTGAAATCAGGTGGCGCAATTATGTCTCCCCAGCGAGTTCCTTTGGCAAACTCAGCATCCCAGTAAATACGAGGAGGTTTCTTAGGATAATAAGTTGCCATAGCCCATCTTCGGATGTCGGTTTCCGTGATTGGATATGAGGTTTGGCCGGAAACCCAAACACCTTTTGCTTCGAGCATTTCGTTGGTGACGTAGGTTAGAGCGTCCATTTTTTTGGCTTGTGAAATAGGGTTCGTCGAGAGAGACGTTAAAAGCTAGAAAACAGTTTAGCCGTTATTTCGAATTGAAGGGGCATTTCCAACATCGTCGACAATTTGGATTTTTTGTAAGAAAGTCACAGTGAGTATGCCTCAGTAAGTGTCAATTTCGATTACTCTTTCAATCTCCTGATCGTAGACAAAAACATAAGGAACATCATGGCAGATAAGAAATTGGAAGGTAAAGTGGCGTGGGTGACAGGATCATCGCGTGGAATCGGACGAGTGGTAGCGCAACACCTTGCAGATTTGGGTGCGAGAGTTGCAGTGCATGGCACTACGCCAGTTTCCACCAAAGCGTTTAATGAAGCACCCTCTTTAGCTTCAGTGGCTGAGGAAATCGCTGAAAGTTCAGGATCTGAAATCATCGCTGTGCACGGCGACTTGACTGACGAATCCGTGGTATCGGCGAATTACCAAGAAATTGTCGAGAAACTCGGACCAGTAGACATATTGATCAATAACGCTGGGGGAGATATTGGCTCCACTGGGACATCGGGTCCAAACGCCGGTAAACCAATCGTCAATGATGCGATCGAAGTGTCCTTGGAAGATGTTCGCACGATTATTGACAGAAACCTCACCACCTGTATATTAGTGTGCAAGGCAGCCGTTCCAAGCATGATGGAGAGAAATCAAGGATGGGTGGTTACTATTGGGAGTATTGCGGGATTATCGGGGCACCGATCGGAAGTTGCTTACGGCACAGCAAAGGCTGCTGTTCATGAATACACGAAGTGTCTCGCAGCACAGATGAGACCATATGGTGTCTATGCAAACGTCATTGCGCCAGGCGAAATCATTACACCTAGATTTGTCGCGAGTCGACCCACTACTGATGAGCGCAAAGTGACTGAAGGATCACTGACCCGGTACGGTTGGCCAATTGAAGTTGCTAAAGCAGTGGAGTTTTTTGTGACTGCTGATTCTTCTTACGTTTCAGGTCAGATACTTCGGGTCGATGGTGGGGCGCAACTATTTCCAGCTTGAGCGCTACTCTATATGATCAATGTAGACCGTTCAATAGAACGGGTTCCGTATTACCTGAAGCTGCGCTTTCAATCGCGGCGAAGACCATGCCTAGGCTCTTGGCGTTATCCACCGAATTAGTCATTGGTTGCTCTCCTGAGTCAAGCGCATTGATCATGTCATTCAGACATCCGGGATGTCCAGATGGACCGTCCATTTTTGAGTCTGACAAAACCCTGCGTGTCGGGCGTATAAACCCTTGTGCTGAATCGACTATTTCCGCATACGGCGGATTGGCTCCATCCCAGATCACGGTTCCTTTGTCACCCACAAAACGCCAACTCGATTCCCAAGTGGTATTGGCTCCTTCTGCGGTCCACGATCCTCGGTAACAGAATGGAACGCCTCCTTGCATTTCAAAGATGCAAATTGCCGAAGCATTTCCTTCGTACCAAGAGCTGGGTAGGTTGAACTCTCGACAAAATGCAGAGTCGCAGTCAAGTCCTGTCATGTAACGTGCTTGGTCAAAGGTATGGATAGCCATATCCAACAGAAGAACGTTGTCCATCAGTAATCGAAATCCTTCGAAATGCGCACCTATAAAGAAATCTGCGCAAACCATGCCTAACTTGCCGATTTCACCACTCTCTATGAGCTCACGAACCTGTTGAGAACCTGGAAGGTAACGCCGGTTTTGCATGACCGCATGCGTTCGGCCCGTGGAATTTGCAATCGAAACTAGCTCTTTCGCCTCCTGTACCGAGCATGCAAGAGGTTTTTCGGATAGGACATGACAACCTTGCTCCATTGCAGTCCCAGCAATGTAACGTCTTGTTTCTGGTATCGAGGTATCCAGAACTACGTCTGGCCTAAGCTCTTCGAGACCTTGTTCGAAGTTGGTATAGCTTGCTGTGTCGATGCCAGTTCGTTCTTTTAATCGTGCTGAAGCTGAAGCTTCAACATCAACTAAGCCAATTATTTTGATATCACTTCGAGCATCGAGAATTCTGGCCCAGTTGGTACCCATACCACCACAACCGACCAACATTGCTTTCAACATGGGAAATCCTTTTTTTACGAGCTAGTTCATATGGTATTGGACACCGACCATAAATTGTCTAGGTGGTGCAGGAAAATAGCGATAGCCACCGAATGCAAAATCTCCGCGATCCGCATATTTCCTGTCTAGGAGATTTGTTACTTTGTACTGGACGGAAAAGCGCTTCGTCGTCTCCCAGGACCCATACCAATTTAGTGCATAGTGTCCGTCGTACATAGCAGTATTGGCGGCATTTAAGACATGTTTCCCGACGTAAGAAAATTCCAATTCTGACGTAACAGCATCTGATACATCCCATATCCAATGAACGCTACCTAAAGTGGACGGTGCTGAATCAAGCTCATTACCTGCAGTGATTTGTTCGCCACGAGCGATAATTCGAGTGAAGTCATACTCGTGTTGTACCCTCGTGCCGACTATGCTCAATAAGTGAGAGTCTGAAAGCGAAAGCTGCAGGTCCCACTCGATACCTCTACCAACGGTTTTACCCAGACTTACGTTGAATCCTTCTGAGTCTCTGAGCACAAGGTTTCTTGCCTTTGTTGAAAAGAAAGACAATTGGTATGCAAGCCGGTCGGCCTGCCGCCGAAATCCAACCTCAATCGACCAGAGGTTTTCACTTTTTAAATCCGCGATCTGTTGTCCACTCTGTAATCGATAGAGTTCGGTACTCTGCGGTGGACGGAATCCGTTTGCGATCAGTCCATACACTTGGTGCATTTCGTCGAAGCTATGCTCAATGCCAATGTTGAATCCAATATTGCTGAATGAATCTGTTCGATCGGCCGGTCGAGAATAGAGGCAACCACCAAATCCGCATGCGGTACCGTCGTTTTTCGTATTTCCCACTAAGTGGTGATTTGTGTAGTCGTACTTGAGTAGCTCAATTCGCGCCAAATGGTGAATTTGCGTATTTTCTTGAATCTGCCAGATGAGATCGTAGAACGCCGCAAACGTCTGAGCTTGGACAGAGTAGTCGTAATGAGTACCGGGCGGACGAGTGGCGACTAGAAATGCCGACCCGGTAGTTGGACTTGCTTGTGATTGCCGTAGATCACCATCCATAAACTCGATTTGACCACCCACGTTCCACATCAAGTCATTGGAGGACAACGACTTTCTTGCGACGATTCCGGCACTAGTTTGGCTGTTTTCTTCTAAAGGCTGTCCGGGCAGAAAATGTTGTAGAAACTCCATGGAGGAAGATCGAAGATATGGTGTTAACGTCAATGGATTCTCGGATTCAGTCTGCTGCCATAGACTCGTGAACCGCATGGAAGAGGCATTACGATAAGCCTCTGGATTAGGATTTGAGAAGCGAGTACTTGCATCTCGATATGCTCTAAATCCTCGAACATACCCGCCAGTCTCTTGATCAAGCCGTGTCACGGAGAACATGGAATCCACCTGCCAGTTGCTAACCTGTTTCGATAGTTCGAGGTTGGCTTTGTACTGTTCCAATCCCGTTTGGTCGCGATAACCCCCGTCATTTGTTGCATGGCCACGAAACGACACAGATTCATTTCCCGTTTCTAGACGAACCTGTCGAAATTGATCCGAACCTAACCGGAAACCAATTTGGTTGCTCGGATTCGTCGCGAACGTGACAGCGTTGATTACACCGTAAAGAGCATTGCCACCATACCTCGAGCTTGCTGGTCCGCGGATCACTTCTAATTGACTGGCTTGTTCCGTATTGATCTCAAAAAGACCATTGACGTTGCAAAATCCCGCCGGACGGACGGGTATCCCATTCTCTAGAAGTAAAAAAGCGCCACAAGCACCAGTGCCAGTTAAAACTCCCGATCGTATGGCAGTCAGATGTTCTTGACCAGAATTTCGCGTAACCCACACGCCTGGTACACGGGCAAGAATTTCGCTTGGGTGAAATGCTGCAACTAGCTCAATAGTCTCTTCATCCACAAGACTAATCGATGAACTATCTAGTACGCTCTGTGAGACTGATACACCTTGAACGACAATCTCCTCTACCTCTTCTTCTGCAAAACAAGAAAGGTTGAGTAAGAATAGTGCATATGTGCCTAATAAACATCTAAATGCAATACTGGTGCTAGTGGACAAAAGAATTTACCCGTTCATCGCGAAGTAACGCCACCGCGCAATTTACGGCTGGTCTAATTCCTAGTTTTGCTAGTCGACATACTATTTCGACGGCCGTACCTTTGGCATAACGATCTGACTCTGAGCTTACGACACTGCTCAAAAATTCGCCAAGGTCGTGTAACTCCTTTTGGTGCCGTTTAGCGTCTAGAACCGAAACACTGGTGAGCAGTGCAATATATGCGACCTGACGTTCTGCATCCTGCTGAATGCGTCGCCTCGTCGGGGTTAGATCAGATTTTTTTATCACACGATATAGCGTTTCAAAAACACGGCTCAGTAAGTTCCCGTTTAAGTTGGATGATCTGCGCACTATACGTCCAATGGCGTTGATCGAAGTAACTCTGACATCTTTTTCGGGATCAGAACTCGCAAGATCTAAGAGAATTGAAACAGTTCTTTCTTCTAGATCAGCTACCTCGCCCAACAAGAATGCTCCGCTCATGCGAACGGTTGGAGATGTAGCTTGAGTATTTGACAAAGCGGTGTCTAATCCAAATGTACCTTGAGTGCATAATGCTTGAGTTGCGGCGCGTCTCCTAGCTTCGTGAGTCGACGCAAATTCTTCCAGCAAGATACGGTCCCTTTGCGTAGCTAACTTATACGCTCGTTCTACCAAATCACCCTCGGTATGGTCCGAGCTACAAGATGCGCGGACTGCTTGAACGTTGAGGGCTGGTACCTTGAGCCACTTGAGGCAACTATCTAGTACGAGCGCTCTCCTACTATCTTCGCACTGATATGTATCCTGTGCGCGGATTTCAATGCCGCGCGGTTCAGTGGTTCTTAGAAACCAGAACTTTGCCATATAGCGAGATTTTTGTACGGCCAGACGCGTACCACGATGAATCAAATCAAAGTGGACCAATACCACGGATCCCTTTGGGATTTCTAATTTCAGCGGCTGAATAGAGTGATCAAATTCCTCGACATTACGAAGCAAACGAGAATCTCTGACTGTTAGATCAGGATGACCATTGATCTTGTCTGATTCAAACGAATAATCCAGCCTGTCCTCACCTTCCGTTGCCCCAGTGCCCTCCCGATCTACGGACCAATACTGAGTGCCAGGTAATATTTCGGTGGCACCCATTTCCATGGTGGTAGCTTGTGGGTAGTAGAAAATCATTGCCCAGTTCAAGCGGTGACTTCGAATGCCGTTCCGCGTTCCCCAGGGTAGACCAGAATCTTTGTGATAACTCTGGTCATTTGTACCGGCTCGATGAATAAATGAGTGGTTATACCGGAAGTACTCTTTACCTAGTAGCGAAGTTAGTGCACCGTCGACTTGCTCCGAACCAAGAATTTGGTTCAACTCAGGGATAGTTGTATTGATATTGTCTGCTATGAGATTCAGACCAACATCTGAATCCTGAATGCTTGCAACACCTTGATAGAGACTTTCGCACTTGTCAAAAATACGATCATGAATTTCCTCAGCGACATCAGGTAGTTGCAACACCAGATAGCCGACATCAAGAAATCTCGCGATTTCAACAGAGGAAAGGGAAGTCACCAGATATGTAGATTACTAGCTGAAAAAGCTAGTCTTCAGTTACGTGTGCAACATTGAGTCGAGCGAGAGTTTCAGCTATATCTTCGGCTGCTGTTCTTACGTCGACTTCGGTATCTATTTCGAGGATCGTACCGTCGGTACCGATGTAAATATTGTGGCGATTCGGATATCCTCTTTGATTCCAGACTCCATACGCTTGCGCGACCTCGGTGGTTGTATCAGAAAGCAGGACAAAATCAGCGCCGTTCTCGACACCGAACCCCTTGTTGTCTTTGACGGAATCTGCGCTGATCATGAAGTAGCTCACCTGGAATTTCTGGATGAGTGAGCCTTTCTCGGCAAGATTCTTACACTCCATCGTACAGCCGCTGGTATATGCTTTAGGAAACCATGCCAAGACTACAGGACCGTTCTGTAATAATTCGGAAAGGCTATGCTCATTACCATCTGTACCGGGGAGCGTCCAATCGGGTGCTTGATCGCCCACTTTGATTCCTTCGGCATTCACGGTTAACGTCACCGTGAAAAACACACCAATGATGAGTACAAGTGCTCCTGTGATGCTGTATTTCTTCCAATTTTGCAGTGACATTGTTGTTCTCCGCTAAGTTTGAGGTTGGATTGTAGAAAGCCAAGACCTCGGTTGAGGTCTAAGCATGAAGATTGAAGCTTGAATTAGGTGGTTGCCTAGGGTTCTTAGCGAAGATTCAGTTATCTGGCTTGCAATAGCTTACCCCTTATAATTGTCGCTCACTCAAGTCGCAACAAACATTCTGAGTGCACCTTTCCCTCTAAACATCCTTCAGGAGATCATCATGTCTATATCGTTGTACGACGCAGTAGTAGGAACTTATCAGCAGATTATCCCAGCGTTAGAAGGCGTTCTGGAAAAAGGTAAGGCACACTGCGAGGAACAGGGAATTGCGCTTGACGACGTGGTTGAATCTAAATTAATTGGTGATATGCTACCGTTCCGGTTCCAGGTTGTCTCGGTTGCTCACCATTCGATGAATGCACTCAAGGGAGCACAAGAAGGTCTCTTCGGTCCCCCCAAAATGGCGAATGAAGATTATGGACAACTCCAGCAACTTCTAAGTGAAGCTAGGGAAAGTATCAGTGCTTACTCGGCGGATGATGTCAATGCTCTTGTGGGTAAAGAGATGGAGTTCAGAATGGGTTCACTCAGTATGCCGTTCACGGCTGAGAATTTCCTCCTGTCCTTTTCGCTTCCGAATTTTTACTTCCATGCCGCGACGGCCTACGATCTATTACGGCAAAAAGGCGTACAAATCGGCAAACAGGACTTCCTGGGCCGAGTGCGAGTAAAGCGCTAGTTTTAAGCGAATTAATGCTTAAATCTTTCTAATCGACAGACTACTCTGTATAAGCGAGTGAAATTCTCTTGAGGTTTCTAATTCTTAAGAACCTCAAGAGGGATAGACGATTACTCGCCTGGTGCTCGATAGGCTACTTCCGTGTTCGCGGCTGCGTCGATTTCTTCTGGGGTCAGTAAGACCGTGATGGCCACATCAAGTGCTCCTACCGCGGCAATATGTAGAGAAGCAGATGCTGCGCTGATATTGTCTGGCAGGTCGGCGATGATCAGCAAGTCGTCTGACCCGAAAGAGTAGTAAAAACTCTCTAAGGTGCCGCCTAACCCTTCAATGGTTGCTGAAAGGGCTTTTTTACGACTACTACCACCTTCTTTAAGCAATCCTTGTAAGCCGGACTGTGTGTAGCTTGCTCTGATTAGGTACTTACTCATTTTTCCTCTTTCGGATCGGTAAACGTGATCTCGTCAGTAACTGATTTTTCAGACGACCCGCGCCTTGAGAGCGACTCATCGTACGGTTTTTACCCTGATAAGTGTAAATAGGTTTTTCTAGTATGTCGAATACTTAAAATGAAGCATTGTCGATACTGTTCCGTTGATAGTGAGCACGCAATTCAAAAGTGATATTCATATGACACATTTTTTTGAAGAAAAAACCGCAGAAGCACTCTCGCTAGGGAATCGGGGTCCTTTGGAAATTGATGGAGACTCCAATGTCCGCAAGGAAATTTTGGATAAGTACTGGGACTTAGGTTTCTACGTATTTGAGAATGTCATTAAACCCGATGAGATGGCAGAACTGAAGCGTGAATTTAAAGATCTATTGGCGCGCACACCAAGTGGACGATTGTCAGATGTGGACTGTCAAGGCAGGCCTTTACCATTTGATGAGGAAGAGAGAAAACTATTCCGCTTTGTGAAGCCATTGAGTGATCCGTATGGTGGGACCGACACATCCAACAGCCGATACCAAGTTAAGATCAAAGAGCCACCCTTGCCCGAAGATGCACCGAAGGAAGTGCTTCTACAGATTGGTGGAATCATGCAATTTATGACCTCCTCGCTTCGAGTCTACGGCCATCCCGAATTATTGGCACTTGCTGAAGCTGTGAATGGCGAGGATTTCACTCCATTCACGGAAGTTATTTGGTTAAAGCAACCGCGCGTAGGTGCTGCCGTGTCTTGGCACCAGGATGGTACGACACATTGGGACAATCCTGAGTTGGACGAAGGTACTCACGGTTTCAATTTCATGCTCAATCTGTACGAGACCATTGCGGAAAATAGTCTTTGGGTCGTTCCGGGTACACATAAACAAGGTAAAGCGGACATCAAATCGATGCTAGCCGATAGTTCTTCTGAACACCTTGAAGGTGCCGTACCGTTACTGTGCAAACCTGGGGATGTTGCGATAGTCAACCGACAGATCGTGCACGGTTCTTTTCCTAACCAGTCTGAGCAACCTCGATACACGTTCGTTTTTGGATTCCATCGCCGAGCCTCAGTCGCCGGTGTTCAAGGTTGGGCACAACAGCCCTTTTCTGAGCAGTACCTGAACCAGACTAGTCAACTCATTCCACTTGCTATTGCAGCGCGCGCTGCAAAGTATCCGCGTGAGACACCATACACGTATCAGCCTCTACTAGACTCTGATGCTATCGGTTGGGATGAAATTAGCAAAGAGAAAATTCTCAAACACTACCACAAACGATTTATCGGAATTTAGTCTCGTCCTGGCCAACATATCCAGTTTGAAGGTGATGACAACCAACCATTGAACAATCTATTGTTGTCCACTCTTCAATGGATGGGAGTGGATACAGAGAGATTCGGTCAGAGTACCGGCACGATCACCTGGAGCTAGCTCTCTGTCCTCAGCGAGCTTGAATTTGTCTTAAATTCAGCCGTCGGCTACAAATCTTGTAGCGTCTCCAATCGCGCCTGAGTTACGGAGCGCATTTAAGTTTTCATCTGTTAACTCGAGTTCATTCCGAAGTACGTCGTCAGTATGTTGCCCAAGTCGCGGAGGAGGGGTGATATCTACGACGGATTCGGACATTCGAGGAGCAAACCCGAGCATAGGTACTTCGCCATGAATGGGGATCTCCATGTCTTTCACAAATCCTCTAGAGCGAAGGTGTTTATCGTGATGGAGCTCAGCCGTATCCAGACAGGCTGAACAGGGTACACCCAGTTCAGCAATCGCTTCCATAGCTTCGTACTTTGTCCGTTCGCTACACCAATCGCTGATTTCCTTGTAGAGTGCTGCACCATTAGCCATTCGATTCCCCATATCCTCAAAACGAGGATCAACCAATAAATCAGGACGATCCAAGGCTGTACACAGTCCATCCCAGTGGTCGTTATTCACGGGCATTAAATAGATGTAATCGTTTGGACCAAACGGTTTACAGGGATAGATGTTTACAGGCGGTAATCCACCCGCGTTACCACTTCTAGGCGTTGCTTGAGTTCCCCATCTAGAGCCGATAAAAGCTCGAGTTCGAACATAGTAAGCCATGGCTTCCTGCATGGAGAGTTCGATAACTTGGCCTTTACCAGTACGTTGTCGTTGTATGTAAGCTGCTAAAATCGCCATCGCAGTCTGTACACCAGTTCCCGAATCACCCGTTGTTGGTCCAGGCATCATAGGTGGACCGTCAGCCTCGCCTGTGATCGAAAATGCGCCGGCTGCGGCTTGGGCTACCATATCCATACAGCGATAGCCGGAGTAAGGTCCCGTCGTCCCAAAACCTTTGATCCGAGCATAGATAACGCCAGGGTGGACTTCACTAAGCACGTCGTAGTCAATATCAAGCTTTTCGATGACGCCAGGACCATAGTTTTCAACGAAAACGTCAAATTTCGGTACGAGCTTTAGGAGTAGGTCACGCCCTTCTTCACTTCTCAGATTTAGAGCAAGGCTTTTCTTGTTCGCATTCCAGGCACAAAAGTACGGCGAATAGTCCATTCCAGCTGCACCTCGAACTCCCCTGCCCGGGTCACCGAATTGCGGTGGTTCAATCTTGACGACCTCCGCACCCATCCATGCAAGGGCTTGTGTACAGGACGTACCTGCCTCATACTGGGTCATGTCCAAGATTCTCAGACCGTCTAATGCGGGCATTCCTTCTCCTATGACTTACTGATTGCTATTGATTATTGGTCGCAAGGGTATTCCCCTAAGCCCAATCCTTCGTTTTGAATTATCGCACCTTTAGGTGAAGCGTGCACGCGAGGGAGTAAAACCGTATTTAAGTCGAGCTTGTGATCTTACGGTGAAACGTGTACTACTAGAGTTCTTTCCCTTGCTTGGTAGCGGTGTTCCCAAAGAAAGATACCTTGCCATATGCCAAGGCCTAGGTCACCTTCAATCACGGGGATAGCTACATGCGTGGAAGTGATTGCACCTTTAATATGCGCCGGCATATCGTCGGGACCCTCTTCACTGTGTTCGTAATTAGAAGATTCAGGCACAGATTTGTCTAGCCAATGTTCCAGATCTCGTAGCACTGCCGGGTCAGCGTTCTCTTGAATGATCAAGCTTGCGGAAGTGTGTTGTACAAAGATCGTTGCGAGACCGTCGGTGAAAGCCATTGATTGAACCGTCTTGCGTACGAGATCGGTGATATCGTGCAATCCTTTGCCTTTTGGCGGGACGCGGACTATGGAGTTCAAAATTGAAAAAGTAATTGCCGTTGCGTAAGAGTTTACACAGACTACACTCGTCGATACTCACGCAATGTGTTGTGGTACAACTTCCCAAGATTTTCCTAAACACCGTTCAGGGACTGACTGGTTTCCTACAAGCAGTGGATACTCAAAATCATTAAGATAATGACCGAGTAGGGCAATTGCACACTCAAAAAAACTTGACCTTAATCCATTCACAATTGATTCAGTATTAGATGCAAGACTATCAGTCTGGAATTTTCGATGAAGCTAGTAATCATCACCTGTTTCTGGAGTTTGAGTTCCACGATGAGATGACTCCATTACCGAGTGCGACACCCATTTCTGAAGAGATTGTCGCTGGTCATCAGGTAGTCGCACTTTCTGCTACTGCAATGGATCACTCGGGTCTATCGAAACCTCCATCATTTGAGGAATTTAAGCCCTTGCGGGGAATTGCTGGTCATGAAACTCCAGCGACGCAAGGTGATCTATTCGTCTGGCTACACGGTACTCAACGGGATGAGATTTTCTTACGCAGTATTGAGTGGGTTCAAACTCTCCAACCTGTAGCACGCTTAGCTCGAGAAACGCAGGGATTTAAGTTTCGTGACAGTAGGGATTTGACTGGGTTTGTAGACGGCTCCGCGAATCCCAAGGACGATGCGAGGATGGAAGTAGCACTTATCCCTGAAGGTTCTTGTCAGGGAGGAAGTTTTGTCTTTCTACAGAGATGGAAGCACAAACTGGCGCAATTTCACACACTCTCTGTTTCGGAACAGGAACGCGTGATAGGTCGCACTAAGCCGGACAGCATAGAACTGACAGGCGACGCAATGCCGGACAATAGTCACGTAAGTCGAACTGATATTAAACGTGAAGACAAAGCAGTAAAGATCTATCGACGTAGTGTACCAGCTGGTAATCCGTCGGAAGCTGGCTTACAGTTCATTGCTTTTAGTGCAGAACAACAACGATTCGGTGAATTGTTGAGGTCCATGTACGGACTATCCGAAGAACGAATTTCTGATAATCTTCTACAGTACACAAGCCCGTTGACAGGCGCGTATTATTACGCACCACCCTTGTCCCATTTGAGGGGGTTGATATGAATTTGACGCCACTGTGAGAGTGGATACCTAAAAGGCAAGCGTCTACGCTGCACATAGTCCGAATCAGTGGCTTCCCGTATCTAGTTAAGCCTACCGTATTAACCCATCTTTATAGTAGGCTCGCTGGGATAGAGTTGAGAGCGCGTGATCAGCTAGCGACTCATCGCGCTCTACTCTAGATGTCAGTTAAACGTGCAAATACCTTGATCTAGTACAACCACATCGTCTTGGTTGGTGGTTCGGAATAACGCAGTATTGCCGTCAACCCACATAGACACGGTCAACGCATCACCAGGGATAACGGGTCTTGAAAATCTGCCTTTCATTGAACGAAAATTTGTGGGATCGCCACCGCAGAGTGTGTGCAAGAGAGCTCGACCAGTAAATCCATATGTACACAATCCATGCAAAATGGGCTCTTTAAATCCTCCGCGGGCTGCAAATGCAGGATCTGAATGTAAGGGATTACGGTCACCGGACAATCGATAGGTCAATGCTTGATCTATTCGCGTCTGGTAAGTGACCTTGTGAGTTGGTTCTTCCTCAGGAAACGTGACTTTTTCACTCGGACCTCGGTCTCCACCCCATCCGCCTTCGCCACGAATGAACATGGACGACTGAGTTTTGAGAAGAGTTTTACCAGTGGCTTTGTTCACTGACTCTGATTCGAGCTCAACGACTGCCGCACCACCTTTATCCCAAATATTCACAATTTTGCCGGAACTTTCGATTTCACCATCGGGCGGTATTTCATCGAACAACTCAATGGCCTGCTCGCCGTGAACCAACATCGCTGGGTTAAATGCACCGATTGCGCCCATAGGGGCACCGCCGCCGCCAATAATGACCGCAAAGGTCGGTAGTACTTGCTGATTCACACCGTGTGTGTTTTCAGTGGTGAACTGGAGTTCATCGTTACCAGCGCCAACTCCTACTGCATAGAGAAGAGCGTCTTTTGAAGTCCAGGATCGTGTGTGAGGTCCACCGGTGGTTCCGACAGCATCGGGGTTAATAGCCATATATTTACCAGATTGAAAATTGAATGAGAAAAAACATTTTACGGACGAGGCAGTCTGAGACAACCTAAGAGTGCCATGAATGAACTAAGGTAATGCCACCTTTGCCAGTGGTACGGGGATGCCGCTGACTTCCGTACTTACGGAATACACTCCTCCTCTTCGATCACCCTCCACGCCATTAGATCCAGAAACGATGTACAACGTGCTTAAGTCCGAGCCACCAAAGCATACGCTGGTGCACATCGGTAACGGAATTTGGATACTGTGACTGAAAGCACCTGAATTGGAAAATACGTCGACTCGACCCGCACTGGCATTAGCTACCCACACGGTGCCATCTGTAGCAACCACTAGCCCGTCAGGTGCCCCTTGATCAAATTCCGCGAATGTCTGCTTGGGACCCAAGTCACCGTTTTCAAGAACGTCATAGCAACAAACCGCCTGTCTTCTTGAATCCGCGTGGTAGAGAATTTTGTTGTCCGGCGAAAATCCTAAGCCGTTGGTTAGTTGTATGTCTTCTGCCACAACTCTAGATGTTCCGTCTAGATCAATCAAATAAAGATTTCCGGCTTGCGGTTCACGTCCGTCGTCAAACACTGGACTGGACCCTAATGATCCAGCATAGATTCTGCCCTTAGAGTCTGTTGTGATATCGTTGTATCCAACGTTACCGTTCTCTTCATCACGATCTAGAAGCACGATTGACGTATCAGAGTCAAATGGTTTAAAGCTGATATTCCTACCACTGACTACCAGACCTTCCGATACATGAATGGACATACCACCAATCCCACGTCGATGTGAGAATATGGTCTCCACCTCGCCACTGTCAGAGGTCGAATAAACTCCTCCAAACAGAACGTCGCTGAACAGGAGCCCCAGTTTTTCGTGCCAAACAGGCCCTTCTACGAGTCCATAACCTTCGGTGATAGTGTTTACGGTCATTACAAACCTAGCGTCCTTCGATCAAGTGGGTTCAAGCGCACATCAGGGTCAGGAGAAGGTATGGCAGAAAGTAGCAGCTTGGTGTAATTCTGTTGTGGATGATCGAATACTTGATCAATGGTTCCGCTTTCGACGACTTTACCACGATGCATCACAAGGACTCGGTCACAGATGTGTCGAACCACTGCTAGATCGTGTGCAACGAACATATACGTGAGGTGTAATTCCCTCTGTAGGTCCTCAAGGAGGTTAATGATTTGCGCCTGAACCGAAACATCCAAAGCGGACACAGTCTCGTCGCAGACTACCATCTTAGGTCGAAGAATTAAAGCTCTTGCGATGCCAATTCGCTGTCGTTGTCCGCCCGAGAATGCGTGTGGAAAACGGTAAAGTGAGTCATGGTCCAACTGCACCAAGTCCAGAATCTCGCGAATCCTTTCTAACCGTTTTGCTTTGCTCTTAACTCCATGAATAACCAGCGGCTCTTCAATGATTTCTCGAACTGTCATGCGAGGATTTAGAGATGCATAGGGATCCTGAAAAACCATTTGCATTTCGCGGCGCAGTGGGAGCATCGCTTTGTGTCTTAGCTTGAGAAGATCCACCTTGCCATCGTCACTTAGAAATTCAACATGACCAGAATCTGGTTCAATCGCTCGTAGTATGCAGCGTGCAAGCGTGGTTTTACCTGAGCCAGACTCACCGACGATTCCCAGGGTCTCTGCTCTGAATAGATCAAACGAGATGTCTTGAATAGCGGGCACGCCATCGAAAGACTTGTTGAGGTCTCTAACTTTTAGGACAACGTCGTTCACAACGTTTCACTTGTACGGCGAATACTGAACTTTCTCAGTGCTTCTTGGGGCAAACTAACCTTACGACCATCGCTTAAAGTGGTCAACGGATAAGCGGTGGTGATGTCAATGTCTCCGACCACATCCGATATAGTGGAAAGTCGTTGGTCGGGTGGTGCGATCCCAGGAATTGCAGCTAGCAATCCTTGAGTATAGGGATGTTTCGGGTCTTTTAAGACTTGGTGGGTTGAGCCGATTTCGAGTACGCGGCCCTGGTACATGACCACCACATAATCAGAGATCTGCGCGACTACGCCAATATCGTGCGTGATAAACAGTATGGAGTTATTGAGCTCAGTCTGCAATCGCTTGATCAATGTCAAAATCTCTGCTTGAATAGTGACATCCAACGCAGTTGTAGGTTCGTCACAGATCAACACTTCTGGATGGCAAACAAGCGCAGTAGCAATGACGACTCGTTGTCGCATGCCACCTGAGAACTCGAACGGGTACATATTGATTCTGCGCGATACATCCTCAATCCCGACATGATTTAGCATCTCAGCGGCTTCTTCCCACGCCTCCGCCTTGGACACATTTCGATGACAGAGAATTGCCTCGCTGACCTGATCACCTACCTTATGAACTGGAGATAAAGCAGTCATAGGTTCCTGGAAGACCATGCTGATTAAACCACCGCGCAACTCGTAGATCAGAGAATCTTTATCGGGTAGTGCAACGATGTCAAAACTCTCAGTTGAGGTCGGATTAAACAATATTGACCCGGAGGTAATACGACCAGGTCGTTGGATCAGGCGCATGATGCAATTTGCGGTTACAGACTTCCCGGACCCAGACTCGCCTACGATTGCAGTGACCTTCCCACGAGGCACGTCAAAATTCACTCCACGAAGAGCGTTAGTGGTTCCTGTATCGGTTTTAAACTCGACACCCAGATCGCGGATTTCGAGTACGTTATCTGTCACTTGAGTCCACCGATGTTATGGGGGTCTGCGGCATCACGTAAACCGTCGCCAAGTAGGTTGTATGCCATGACAGCCAAGACAACAAACAACCCTGGGAACAGAATCCAGGGAGTCATAACGATGACTTGATAGTTCTGGGCTTCTTTCATAAGGACTCCCCAACTTACGATAGGAGGTCGTAATCCAATGCCTAAAAAGCTCAGCGCGGTTTCTCCCAGGATCATGCCGGGTACTGCCAACGTCGCCGTAGTGATGGTATGACTCATAAAGTTCGGCATCATATGTTTGAAAATGACGCGTGTATTACCACCGCCGATCAGCCTTGCTGCGACTATGAAATCTTCATCTCGAAGCGCTAAAAAACGTCCCCGGACTTGCCTCGCAAGAGCTGTCCAACCGAAAAAGGAAAGTATCAAGGTGACCCCGAAATAGACCCGTATTGAAGACCAGTGTGCGGGAAGCGCAGCTGTCAAGGACATCCAGAGCGGTAGCGTCGGTAGCGACTGAATGACTTCGATGATCCTCTGAACGACTCGATCGACAAATCCACCAATATAGCCTGCAAAACCACCCAATAAAACACCGAGGAAAAGGGTAAGACCGATCCCTATTAAACCAATCGACAGGGAGACCCTACCTCCATAAAGCACGCGGGACAGTACGTCGCGTCCGAGCTGATCAGTACCAAGTAGATGGAAGTAGCCAAGTCTACCGTCTTCATCCTTGACAACGAAAAAGTGGAAATCGGCCTTGAAGAGATTCCAGAACTCGTATGACTCTCCGCGGGAGAAGAAATAAAAGTCAAACTTTTGCTTAGGATCCTCTATGTATTTTCGTGCCCAAGTGACCTCATCGATCGTGAGTGTGTAGCCATAGGTAAAGGGTCGGAACTGAAAATTGCCTTCTGTATCAAAAAAATCTATGGACATCGGTGGAGCATAAATCGCCTTGATATTGCGAGTAGTTTTCTCATACGGCGCAAAGAACTCCGCGAAACCAGTGATTAAGTAAAGAATCACTAGAAAAAGCCCACTGATTAACGCGAGTCGATGTCGCTTAAATCGTTTCCACGCAAGCTGACTCGGTGTAAGTAAGGCTTGTTGAGCCGGAGACTCTGGGGCGATGGTTGCTTGTGCTACGTCACTCATAACGAATCCTTGGGTCCGACCAAGCTAGTATGAGATCAGAAATCAACATTCCAACGACAGTCAAAATTGCCAATAGCATCAAGAAACTACCTGCAAGGTACATATCCTGTGCGAGCAATGCGTCCAACAACATACGACCTGTTGTCGGTAAGTTGAGCACTACCGACACGATCGCTTCCCCGGAAATTAACGTAGGGAGCAACAGTCCGACAGTACTTATGAAAGGATTGATGGCAATTCGCAAGGGATACTTCAGAATGAGCTTCAACGGTTTTACGCCTTTGGCTCGTGCGGTTACCACATAAGGTTTATTCAGCTCATCCAAAAGATTGGCCCGAAGCAGTCGCATGGTAACGGCGGTTCCACCCATACCTACCACACTAGCTGGAATCCAGAGTCTGAACAGCATGTCCATGACTTTGTCGAGTGACCAGACTTCGTCTCGATATTCAACCGAGAATAATCCACCAATACTCACGCCAAAGTACTCCGACGAGAAATACATGACTAAGAGCGCGAGAAGGAAATTGGGCGTAGCTAGGCCCACAAGGGCTACTACGGTGATGAAATAATCACCAATTGAATACTGCTTTACCGCCGAATAGATACCGAACGGTAGAGCAACGATCCATGTAAAGAAGAGCGCTGCTACTGTGATAAGTAGCGTATACCCGAGTCTTTCCCAAACCAGTTCATTGACCGGTTTGGAGTAAAAGAACGAGTATCCTAAATCTCCTGTAACAAATTTTCCAATCCAAAATAAATACTGCAAATACAAAGGTTTATCTAAATCATAACGTGCTCTCAGATTACGAACGTATTCAGGAGAAGCCTCGACTCCCTGCGCTTCCATGCGATCCAGTCTGGATGTGACGATGTCGCCCGGCGGCAAGTCGATGATGACAAACACGATGATTGAGATAAAAAACAACGTCGGAAACATTCCAAGAATCCGACGCGTGACATAGTTCATTGAGCGCACGCGCGCACTGACTACTTGAAAGGGTTTCAGGATCGAACGCAACACTACTCTACTGACCTTCGTCGATATACCAAGTGTGCGGATGATTCGCTAGCGTCCATCGGTTGTCCCATCCCCAGATTCCTTCAAGAGGTACGCCCTTCAAGCGTTTAGAAACGACGACTGGATGCGGCGCTAAACCGACCGTACCAATCACCCAGAGGTTCTCTACTCCTCCTTCGAGAATTTGTTGACCGATTCTGAGGCGTTCTGCCTCGTCCATGGTTTCCCACATTTGATCGGTCCAATCTTGGAGTTGACGCATCGCGGGAGGGGGTTCGGTGCCTAGGCCTTTGATTCTTTCACCTTTGAGATGCCAAATCGGATTTGGTTGAAACCCGACCGATGGTGTCTTCTGTCCGCGTTTCATGTACCAGCGGGACCAATCATTCCACATACCGCGATCCCAACTGATGGATCTAGCTACCCACCAATCGGGAAACAGAGGAAACAGGATATCGGTGACACGATCTGCATGCCAAAGGGTCATTTCCATTTTTCCAGCTATCGCACGTTCTCGTTGTAGATCACCGTTCACATTCTTGAGGTTGAGCGAGATTCCGACCTCCCGCCAATATTCGAGCACCAGTTCCATCGTGATCCCTTTCGGTGTCTCGAAGTCGTAGAACTCTAGGGTGATCGTGAGCGGTGAGCCATCCTTGTGTTCCCGGTAACCGTCCCCATCGACATCAACAAGTCCAATTTCGTCTAACAAGGCGCGTGACTTTTCTGGATCATACTCTAGGAAGGGTGTCGCGTAATGAGGTTTAAAAAATCGGCTCGTCGGGTGAACCGTGACCTGTCGTGGTGTACCTTCACCGAAATACACGATGTCATTGATTTCATCTCGATTTATCGCATGTGACAGCGCTCGGCGAAAACGAAGGTCGAAGTACAGTTCCTGGAGACGTTCGTCCTCGTGGTTGTAATTGGGCTGGATCGCAACATCGCTCGAATGCAGCCGCTTCCATATATGAACCTTGATGATGTCGTTTCGTTCGCCAAGCTTCAATAGAGGGATATCTTGCGTACGCATTTGAAAGGCCGCAAAATCCAATTGGCCAGCGGAAGCCATTGCTGCCATGATCTCATGTTCTTGGACAACCTCGCTACTAAACGCATCAATGTATGGGAGTTGCCGACCCTCGGGATCGACTTTGTAGTAGTAGGGGTTTCGGACGTATTTACGCCTGGATGGTGACGCTTCGACCAGCTTATAGGCCCGTAGTGTAGGTACATGCACGCTCTGTTCACTACCTTCTCGCCGAATATCGTTGACCAACTGGGTCCAGTTAAACATGTCATATTCTTTGACTCTTGCCTCCAATTCCTCTTTGGTGGTAAAGTCCGGGTGGAACTGCTTCATGTAATGCGAAGGATCAATCATGAAATCACCGTACTGCGCGACGAAGTTCACGAACAGTGGTCTAGGTCTTGGAAAGTCATATCGGAAGGTCAGCTCATCTATCTTGATGGCTCTGACTCCCCTTATTAGTCGATATGTTTCAGACTGATACTCTTTGTTGTGCCACAAATGCATGAACGTGAAGATAAAGTCATCGCTTTTCAATGGTTCGCCGTCTGACCAGCGGATGCCTTCTCTGAGTTTGATAGTCAAGCTCCGCCCGTCTTCGGAGAGTTCATACCACTCTGCAAGATTTGGGAAAAAGGAGCTCATGTCGGCAGAGATTGTTAGAGCGGCTTCCCAATTAAAGAATTGCCAAAGATCGTTATTCACGATATGCGCTGTTCCGCCGTACTTACCAGTTTCCTTCAACGGGTATACGACGATGGGATCGACGGGAAGACGCTCTTCTATTGGTGGTAAATCTTGATCGACCAGATAGGGACTTTGTTGAAACTCTGTTAGACCAATTTCAGAAGCTGTCTTAAATGGTTCGTACCACTCAATTGGCCATTGTTCCTTTTCTTCTTCAGCATTCGTCGAGAATGTCCAAAGGACACCTAGAAGAAAAATGATGAATTTAGTCGTCAGGTGAGACATCTACTTCCAAAACTTGATTAAGGCAACCAAATCACAGCTACCTTAGATTGTGTGGTTATTATGCTACCTGAAACGGAAGTCTTATTGAAATTCAAAGTCTGTATGGGATATTCCGTGGTATTCACATCCGTCCGGTTACTAAGTCCATAATTCTCCACCCCATTACTCATGCACTTTGGTTTCCTGATTTGAAAATACACGCAGAACCTCTTACTAAGTTTTCCACTGAGATTTTTGTGGCCGGTGGTGCGACAGAAGCAGATGCCCGTACGACCGCTGATCATCTGGTGCTTGCGAACTTGAAAGGACATGATTCGCACGGGGTTGGCATGATTCCGTCGTACGTACACAGCCTTTTACGAGGAAATCTCCAGGTAAGCGCACATGCAAAAATTGAGTCAGAACACGGAGCGGTTACTTTAGTCGACGGACAGTGTGGACTCGGTCAAGTGGTTGCCAAGGAAGCGATGGATATCGCTATAGAAAAGACCAAGGAACATGGACTTGCAAGTGTCGGTCTTCATAACGCGCACCACATCGGCCGAATTGGTACCTACGGTGAGCAGTGTGCTGAGGCTGGTTTGGTGAGTATTCACTTTGTGAATGTGGTTGGTCATGGACCGATCGTAGCTCCGTTCGGAGGGAAAGAAGCTCGTTTACAAACCAATCCTTTCTGCTGTGCAGTCCCGAGGGAAGGAAAGTTACCGATAGTGCTCGATATGGCAACCAGTTTTATTGCAGCTGGAAAAGTTCGTGTGGCTTACAACGCTGGACACGATGTTCGCGAAGGTTCTCTCATCGATCACGAAGGTACTCCGACCAATGCGGCCAAAACTCTATTCGAAGCGCCTCGAGGTGCATTACTGCCATTTGGTTCATATAAGGGATTTGGATTGGCATTTATGTGCGAACTACTCGGTGGTGCATTGGTAGCACACAAAACGATGCAACCTGGAAATGAGCGACCTGGTGTTTCAATCAACAACATGTTTTCAGTCACGATTGACCCCGTTGTTTTTGGCGGGACCGATCGATTTGCGTCAGAAGTGGAAGCAATGGTTGAATATATGCACGACACTTCCCCAATAGATGAATCACTGCCTGTGCTAATCGCAGGAGAACCAGAACAGCAACGGATGGAAGAACGATCAAGGGATGGGATCCCAATTGATGACACTACCTGGAAAGAACTGATGAACTCTGCGAAAGCGGTGGGGTTGGCTGTAGAGCAGATTCCGACGGAAGCCAGCTAGAAGCTCTTAAATTTGAGGTAGATGTACGCCCCCGGTCTGTGTATCCGGGAATCCAGCAATTCCAGTGTTTACTGGCTGACTACAGCCTCGTCGACTTTCATATCCAGAGCAGCATCAAACAACGTCCTAGCGTAGGGCGTTCTTGGATTGGTGAATACATCGTGTGCTTTGCCCTGTTCGACGACCACGCCATCTTTCATCACAAGTAGCCAATTAGCAAGCGCGCGTACAACTTTCAGGTCGTGACTCACGAATAAATACGCGAGATTATGATCGTCCTGCAGTTTGCGCAAGAGGTCGACGATTTGTGCCTGAACAGACATGTCGAGAGCTGAAGTAGGTTCGTCCAATACCACAAATTTGGGGCGCAATACCATGGCTCGTGCAATCGATATCCGCTGACGCTGCCCACCTGAAAATTCGTGAGGATACCGTACCATCATCGCAGGGTCGAGACCTACTTCGGTCATGATGTCCGCGACTAACCCCTCTCTGTCTTTAGAGGTTAACTCGGGTTGGTGTACTTTCAAACCTTCTTCGATGATGTGTCGTACTGACATTCTTGGTGACAAGCTTCCATAAGGATCTTGAAACACAATTTGCATGTCTTTCCGAAGCGGAGTGACTTGCTTACTTTTTATTGTGCCGATGTCTTTACTTTCAAAGGTCAGTTCGCCTTCGCTAGGCAATAGTCGTAGCATCGCCAAACCCAAAGTGGTTTTACCCGATCCAGACTCTCCCACGACACCGACCGTTTCGCCAGCTCTGACGGTAACATCCACATCTTTAACTGCGTGTAAGAACTTAGATTTTCCTAACCAACCTTTGCCAATCGTGTACTTCACGTTCAGTTTGCCTGCTTCGGCAGTCACATGTGAAGATTTTTTAGTCGATAGTGGTTCGCCTTTCGGTTCAGCAGCGAGCAGGTGCTTCGTGTACTCGTGCTGAGGAGATCCAAAGATTTGCTCATTGGACCCTCTTTCCACGATTAGCCCATCGGTCATGACACAAACACGGTTAGCAACGTTTCGGACGATGCCAAGATCGTGGGTGATCAGCAGAATCGCCATACCCAGTTGGGCTTGTAAATCTTTTAAGAGCTTGAGAATCTGTGCCTGAATGGTCACATCCAGCGCAGTTGTTGGTTCGTCTGCGATAAGAAGCCTTGGTTCATTCGCCAATGCCATGGCGATCATGACACGCTGACGTTGGCCGCCTGAAAGTTCATGGGGGTAGGCACCCAGTCGCTCTTCGGCGTTCTGCAAACCCACTAACTGAAGTAAATCAAGGGTTCGTTCGGTGGCTTCCGCTCGATTCATTCCCTTGTGGATGATTAGCGCTTCACTGACTTGCTTGTAAATCTTGTGTAAAGGATTCAGGGAGGTCATCGGCTCCTGGAAGATCATGCTAACCTGACCACCACGAATATCCAGCAACGTCTGTTTCGACGCTGCCATAACCTCAATGCCTCCTACCTTAATGCTCCCGGCAGGGTGGCTTGCCAAAGGATAGGGGAGTAGCTGAAGCACGGAGAGTGCGGTCACGGACTTCCCTGATCCAGATTCACCGACTAACGCAACTGTTTCACCCTCTTCAATTTCGAATGAAACTCCCCTCACTGCTTCGGTATTACCGAAATTGACTTTTAGATCCTTTACTTCAAGAAACGGTGGCAAGAACTACTCCGATAGACTAAATAGCAAACAGGCAGAAATCAATGTTAGTGTTTTCGTGACACAGCAATCCAACTCAAACCCTGAAAACTACACCATAAGTCATAAATTGCGTTTAAACATGGCGAATAGTCGCTCATAGTGTCGTTCTGACGCAGCCTTGTTGTACAGTCCTTCGCGTTGAGGAAAGACGAAGCCGTGATCACACTCCGGGTACCATTCGACACGGGCATTGATTCCGGTTTGCGTAAGGTGCTCGGTCAACGGGTCGATCATGGAAGGTGGTGCGAGTGAGTCGTGTTCCGCACAACCGAAGTACATTTCGCCTTTGATCTTGTGTGCATCGTGATGCGGCGACTCAGGGTCGTCCGAGTACAGCTTCACGCCGTGAAAGGAAGCAGATGCAGTGATTCGGTCTGGGAATGCAGCGGCGGCTGCAAAAACAAACGGACCGCTCATGCAATAACCAACACAGCCGGTGTTTCCTGATCGTGCACTGGACTGTGATTCAATAAAGTCAAACATAGCTTGCGTGTCTTCACAAACCATCTGGTTGCTCAGATGACCCATCAGTTCAAACATGCGCTCCCTTGTTGCACCAGGCATACCCAAGTTAAACTCACGCACGTCACGATAGTAGAGATTTGGTAAGACAACGTAATAACCAGCCGTCCCAATCCTTCTCGCCATGTCATGGAGTTCTTCTCGCTTTCCGGGGGCATCCATATAGAACAGGACGACTGGAAAAGGACCATCTTCTTCGGGATGTGTGATGAACGTATTCATCGACCCGTCGCTAGTTGGAATGTCAATATGTTCTTCAATCATTTACGACCTCTTATTTTTGAGCTGATTGACCGACTTGGCGTTGGTCAAAGGGTTAATATTGAAGCATAGATGTGTGAATAACAGAGCACCTATTTCGCCACTACCTAAACTTCCTAAGAAAGTACTATGGTAAGCCAAGACCAACAACTCAAACGCGCTGGCCTCAAAATCACCCTGCCACGGCTGAAAGTCTTGCAGGTACTTGAAGAAGCTGATCCTCACCATCTCTCTGCGGAGGAAATCTACAAGAAACTCCTGATGGTGGATTGGTCTATCGGACATGCGACAGTCTACCGAGTGTTGGTTCAACTTGAACGCGCGAAGATCATTCAAAGACATAACTTTGAAGAAGGTCACGCAGTGTACGAATTATTAGGCGAAGAGCATCACGACCATATGGTGGATGTTGACTCCGGTGAAGTCCTTGAGTTCATCAATGAAGAGATCGAGGAATTACAACGTGAAATAGTTGCCAAAGAAGGCTTTGAGCTCGTCGATCATGAACTCGTCCTGTACGTGCGTAAGCTAAAGGACTGAGGCACCTACCGAACAGTCTCTACTAGGAACGTTTTAACCGATATGCGACCAATCGAGTAGCTTCCCAGGCACCACCTAAACCTGCTACCACATACTGGTCCGAACCTATGCTATATGTTATAGGCGCGGATTCCCAGGCAAACCCAGGTAATCTAGCTTCCCAGACTTTCTCTCCATTGGATATGTCCAGCGCTCTGAACATGCTGTTAAATCCGGTACGACCTATGAGGAAAATGAGTTCGGGCGTTACCAAAAGACCTGGCGCTCTTCCGGGTTCACCTAAATCAGGTAAATCAAGATGCCGTAACTTGCCATGATTAGTAGGTCCTGCACCATTTGGTACCTGCCACTTGATGGTGCCTTTGCTCATATCGTAGGCCGAGATACTCGACCATGGTGGCTTAGTGATCGGTAGATCATGCACACGAATTCCTTGGAAGGAGACCCGGTAGGGCGGAAATCTTTCGCCGCCTTCTTCTATTGCCATCGCTTGCAACACCATCGGCTCTTGACGTGCTGGCACAAATAAAGTCGATGTTGCGGGATCGTAAGAAGCACCACCCCAGTTCGCTCCTCCGCCTACACCGGGATTGATGATCGTACCTTGTTTCGAGCTTGGCGTATACAAAGGACCTAATCGATACTTGGAAATTTCAGCCAGAGCCGTTTCCTTCAGCTCGGGTGTGAGGTCAATCACATCATCCTTTGAAAATCCTTGAGTTGTGAAGGCAGGTGGTTTGGTGGGGTGAGGTTGAGTCGTAGCAGGTTTTTCACCCGGTAGATCGCTCTTCGGAGCTTCTCGCTCCACAACTTCCCATACGGGCTTACCTGAAACGCGGTCAAAGACAAACAGGTATCCCATTTTTGTAGGTTGTGCAACAGCCTTGACTGCCGTGCCATCGTCTTTTCTGAAGTCCATAACCACCGGCGGTGTGGGAAGGTCATAGTCCCAAATATCGTGATGGACGATCTGAAAGTGCCAGATTCGCTTACCGGTCTTGATATCCAGTGCCACAGTCGAGGTGGAGAAAAGGTTATGACCTGGACGGTCACCACCGTATAGGTGATGAGTAGGTGCTGTCAGTGGCAGATATACATGCCCAAGGGTTGTGTCACAACTGGTTTGCGACCAAACGTTCACATTCCCTACCCATTCCCAGGAATTTTCAAGCCACGTATCGTTTCCGTACTCGCCTTTCTGCGGTACCGTACGAAACGTCCAAATTTGTTTTCCTGTTTTTACGTCGAAACCTCGAACGTCACCGACGGGTAGATTTTCTTTCCAGGATTTGGCTTGTGTATTCCTGAAATTTTGAAAGTGAGACCCATCATGGGTTTGGCTACCGACAATGATCACGTCATTGCACACGGATGGTACATTGCTCCAGGAAGCTTGTCGGTCTGTCAGATTTCTCCGCAATCCGGTTTTCAGGTCCACGATGCCGCCTTCGCCAAATTCATCGACTAGGTGTCCGGTATCCGCATCCAGAGCGATGAGCAAGCCGTCGCTAGAGGTATAGATGATTCGTTTGTCCTCACCACCCTGATGAAAACTCACGCCGCGGGTGGTAAAGCCAAACATGATCGGCGGACGTCCTTTTACGGTATCTGGTTCGTACTCCCAAATGGTGGTCCCGGTGAGAGGATCGATAGCGACAACACCTGAGAATCGCGTACGAATATATAGCTTGTTATTCACCATCAATGGTGTGCCCTTGAACATGTCTGGGCCTTTGTTTTGTCCGTCTACCTGTCGAGTTCCTGGATCTAGGTTAGAGGCCCATGTCCATGCGACTTCCAAGTGTTGCACATTAGATCGCTTGATTTGGTTAAGTGGAGAGTACTTTTGAGCACCTAGATCACCACTGTAGGCTGGCCACTCACCATGCTTGGTTGTGTAATCAACCTCACGTATAGGCAGATCGTTCAATTTTTCAGCTTGTTTAGCCGTTTGATATTTCGTGAGGTTTCGTCCCTCAACATCTAGTGGAGCCGCGCGATTCCGTCTTTCTCGTCTAGTCAGCCAATCTACGTTGATTTCTGGTACATCGCGCCGAATTTTGAATTCAACCAACCAGGTTCCGCGGTCATTGAGAGCTTCTCCACCACTTGGAGTGGTATGACAGAAACTACAGTCCTTCGCACCAAAGGTCATTGCCGCGGGTAGGAATTCCGGTTTTGCGGAAACTACTTCAAAAACTAATACTGAGAGACAAAAGGTAAGCCATATTCGACGCATCCCGGTGTTTCTCCTGTGCACATAAGTGCCTCAGTTGGGTGTGCCATTATCGCCTACTAGTGAAGCTGTGAGCTAATTCTTGTGAGCCTTGGTCAAGTAAGTGTCTGACTGCATTTCCAATATCCGACTCTTTGTACGCTCAAATTCCATCGAGAGCAGATGACCGTTGTATAGATTAGAGATGTGCTCAGCGGCATAAAACAGCATGTTTACATTTCGATCGTAGAACTCGTCGATCAAATTGATAAATCGCCGGACGGCACTATCACTGAAAGCCGTTAAGACAGGTATGTTGTAGAGAACCACAGTGTGGAATAAGCGACTTAGCTCGATATAGTCTTCGGTACTTCGGGCAGACTCACACAGGCTGGCAAAGGTAAACCCGGCAATCCCCTCAGCCTGGAAAACACATTCAATTTCACGGTCGTTAATTTCCAATGCTGAGTCTCTGTGAACTTCATCTCTCACCAACTGGTTAATGTCTGAATCGATATCCTTGGGACTGACTGTCTCAATGACTCGATAGACCTCGTGCTTCTTTAGAACCTGAAGCCGGTAATCAGTCCCATGGTTAATCTCCACGACTCGTGTGTGAGTTTCAAGCAAGTCAATGGCTGGGAGGAATCTACTCCTTTGTAAGCCGTTTTCGTAAAGGTTTTTGGGTTCAACATTTGAAGTAGCAACGAGAACCACACCGAGCTCGAAGAGTGCACCCAATATTTCCGCCAATATCATGGCATCGCCAATATCGGCGACAAAAAACTCATCGAAGCACAAGACTCGGGTGTTCTTCGCAAGATTAGATGCAACCTGTCGAAGAGGGTCTTTCGTTCCTTTCAATTCATGGAGTTCACGATGAACGCTCGACATAAATCGGTGAAAATGCACTCTGCTCTTAGCTTCCACGGGAAGCCACTCGAAGAACAAATCCATCATGAACGTTTTACCTCTTCCAACGCCTCCCCAGATGTAGAGACCTTTGGGTTTCGAGGGGGATTTCTTGAATTTCGAGAGGAATTGTTGGAACCGATTCCGGGACTGCTCTTGTGAAATGAGCCGTTGACCTAACTCCTCTAAAAGCAACAGCACTTTGAGCTGATCTTGGTCTTCTGTTAATCCACCACTCAGTTTTGTGCGATAGATGTGAGTGAGAGTGGTTCGATCCACGAGCGGAACTCTATCCTTGTAGATCTAGACCGATTGGCGATTGGGTGACGCTATGAGGCTAACAATAATTAGAGCATCAGTTCAGCGGTCAATGCACAGTGATCCGGATGGTCACTAGTACGTGGAATCTCAACAAACGAATCTTGAACGTAGTACTTAAACGCTCGGTGATCAAGAACGAAGTGGTCAATGAAATCCTTGTATCTAGGATCACACTTAGCTCCTACACCTTCATCAAGAAGCTCTAAGGAAATTGGTAAATCGGCATTGAGTTGTGCCCACATCCAGTCATTTTCCAATGCTAATCTTCTGTTGAAATCCCCAAGTACGACAAACGGGATGGGCTCTGCTGAACTTACTTTAACCCATTCAGTCAGCACGGCAGACTGTTCGTGCAACTGTGGGCACGCGTCCGCGGCGCGTTCGTCTTGCGGGGGTCCCCAACATCCTGATTTGAGATGTACTGAGAGAAGACGGAGTGCAGGTTTATCTTCATGCATGAGTGTTATGTCAGTACCCCACCTTTGAAAGTTGTCATCTAGGCCTAACGCTGAAAAATCAGGATTTCGTTCGTAATCGAGACCTTTGCGAATTGCGAATCCAGTGCCTAAGTGTCGTAGGTGTTTTCCTGGTAGCTGTCTACATTCATTGCCTTTGCCAGTGTTGGGTCGACCCGAAAATTCGATGACCCATTTGTCAGCGGGGAAAATGCGAGCAGCAGCTGCCGCGGTCTCAACTTCCTGAAACCCGACGATGTCTGGTCCGGCTTTTTCGATGTTCTGAGCTATTTCTAGGTAGTCGTCATCAGTCCGAGGAACACAACCTGCTTCATCGTCTTCATTTAAGTGTTCGACGTTGTACGCCATGAGTTTGAGTGTTTCTTCCTCGGCATTGACAAAAAGTGCACTCAGCGCTAATGCCAATGGAAAAACAATACGGAGGATGAATTGAAAGTTTGAGAAAGTCATGGATTCACGTAGTAGGCAAGAGGAAGTAATGCGATTGTATCTTGTGCAAGAAAATTAGATTTGGTCAGATTCATTCTGAGCTGGATATTCGCGCGGCTGCCGCTAACGCGTGAGCGTGTAATCCTTCTAAATCGGCGAAATTTGCTGCTTTTTTTCCTAACACTGACGCACCTTCCTTGCTCATATCGATGACTGAACTTCGTTTCAGGAAGTCATGTACGCTTAAAGGTGACGAGAATCTTGCGGTGCCTGCTGTAGGCAGTACGTGGCTAGGTCCCGCGATATAGTCACCAAGAACTTCACTACTGTGCTGACCAAGAAAAATCGCACCGGCGCTACGAATATTCGGTAGCAAAGAACCCGGATTTTCAGTGACAATTTCAAGATGCTCAGGAGCTATTTGATTGCTAATCTCGGATGCCTCTTCCAAGTTTTCTACCTTGATTAACAATCCCCGTTTCCTAAGGGAAGCTGACGCTATTTCCACTCTTGGAAGATTTGAAAGTAACAGGTTGAGTGCTTTCTCAACGTTATCAAGTGTGGCTTGGGAGTTCGTGATTAAAACTGCTTGGGAAGATGGATCGTGTTCAGCCTGAGAAAGTAAATCTAGAGCGACTAGCTTTGGATTAGCAGAGCTATCTGCAATAACGAGTATTTCACTGGGACCAGCGATTCCGTCGATTCCTACGTCTCGTACCACTTGAGCTTTGGCTTCCGTGACATAGGCATTCCCAGGACCCACGATTTTATCGACTGGCGGAATGGACTCAGTTCCATAGGCCAAGGCAGCAATCGCCTGTGCACCGCCGACAGTAAAAACCCGATCTACGTCGCACAAATAGAGCGCGGCGAAGATCAATGGATTTCTTTGATTATTCGGGGTCGGTACCGTTGCAATCAATTCAGAGACACCTGCAACCTTTGCTAAGGTCGCCGTCATGATTACCGTGGACGGATACGTGGCAGTGCCTCCTGGAATGTACAAACCGACTCGGTTTAGTGGTTGCTCTAATTGCGCTAGGCGATTACCTAGATCGTCCGTATGCAGAATATTGACTCTGGATTTTTGCGCGATTTCAGTTAGTTGATTGAAGTGGTATGTACGGACTCGTTCCTTACTGATTTCGAGTAAATCTTGTTGTTCTTTGGGTAGCTCGTCCCAGTACTTCTTCAAGTTGGCATTTGAGACTTCCAGATCTGCTACGGAATCCGTTGCTAGCTGATCATATTGGGCGGTGTACCTGAGTAGAGCTAAATCGCGGTGCTCAACAATCTCTCGAATAATTTCTTCAACACGACTTCGAATCTCAATATCTGTGCTTCGATCCTTCCGTAGGTGATCGTCTAACTCCGACTTAAAGTGTCCAGAGCGAGTGTCCAATCTTCGTATGGAAATACCAGGCATTTTTAGCTTACTCGGGAAAGAGTAGCCCCTAAGCTTGTCAGTTTTTGGTCGAGGTCTTCGTAACCTCGATCTAGGTGGTAAATCCTGTTGATTGTGGTCTGCCCTTCCGCAATTAACCCTGCAATTACTAGACTCGACGAAGCCCTTAAATCAGTAGCCATGACAGGCGCACTTCGTAGTTTGTCGACACCTTCTATGATTGCTTCGGAGGGTCCGTTCAATCTAACTTTCGCACCTAGTCGAACTAGCTCCTGAACGTGCATGAATCGATTTTCAAAAATGTTCTCAGTAATTCGAGACTCGCCCGCCGATATGGTGTTGAGTACCATAAATTGAGCTTGTAGATCTGTTGGCACTCCGGGATAAACCTCAGTTTCTACATTGATTGACTGGGGTCTTCTCTTTGTCCCATCTATTTGGATGGCATCTCCTGATACGTCAATGGATGCACCTGCTTCCTCAAGCTTCTCAATGACTGTTTGCAGTTCACCCGATGGAGCATCTTTGATCACGATCTTGCCTTGGGTGGCGAATGCGGCGACTAAATATGTCCCAACTTCAATGCGGTCCGTAGGAACTTGAGTCGAAATTCCGCCTAACTTATCTACGCCTTCAATCTCAATCGTACGAGTTCCAGCACCTCGAATTCTTGCACCCATGTCGTTCAACATAGTTGCGAGTGATACAACCTCTGGTTCACACGCCGCATTTTCGATTCTGGTAGACCCACGAGCTAGAACTGCTGCCAGTAGCGTGTTTTGAGTGCCAGTCACGGTTACAACATCCATACAGATGTTGGAACCAGTTAAACCATTAGAAGCCGTTGCCACGACGTAGCCTTCATCTACCGTAATTTCCGCGCCCAATTGCGAAAGTGCTTTTAAGTGTTGATCGACAGGTCGGGTACCTATGGCGCAACCGCCAGGAAGGGAAACTTTTGCGTGCCCAAATCTCGTAACCAAGGGACCTAAGACCAAGAACGAAGCTCGCATTTTTCTTACTAAATCGTATGGTGCAGTATCCGTCTTCAATGAGCTTGCTTGGAATTGCAGATTTCCTGATTTCAGATCACTAACCGTCACTCCTAGGTGTTTGAGCAAATCACACATGGTGTTCACATCCTGGAGCTTGGGTACTCGATGCAACATAACGGGTTCGCTAGTTAATAGGCTTGCCGCCATCATTGGCAGTGAAGCATTTTTTGAGCCAGAGGCTACTATTTCACCGTAGAGGGGAGTACCCCCGGTTATCAACATTTTGTCCATCGGAAATCAGCTCTCGTGTTCGGCGAAAGTCTTGGCGGTGATAGACACCGCGTGTAGTTCGCCAGATTGAATGTACTCGTTTAGACATACGTAAACGCTTTGTTGTCGTTTAACTCGAGACATTCCTTCAAACTTATCGGAGATAATCTGTACCGTAAGCCGATTACCGTCAAATTGCAAGGCGATCTGCCCGTTCGGAAAGCTCTGTTCTAGTCTTTGTTTGATGTCTTCTTGCACTTGTTTATGTTCCTTCAGCTGGGTATTTCTTGTTTTTTCTTTGCCAACACATTGACTTAGTCAGATGCCTGAATAGACCAGTACTAATAAGCTGGATTAGGATGATTCCGTCGCAAACAATAAAATCATGGACCTATATACCTGACTACCCAGCGAGATACTTGCTGAGCCGTTCAGGATAGAGTTTTGACGTTTCATGGACTTGGTTGCCTTGCAATCGCCACATCCAGTTGCGCCAGTGCCTTCTCCCTCTGACGAGGAAGAAGTCTAAACGTGGTGGATCGCGTCACTTTAGTCCAAACCTGTACAATTTTATACTTATATACTGAAACACAAAGAGTGGGTAGTCAAATATATAAGCCTCTAAAATCACTACTACAACTCTCCCCAAGGTTTTAATTTTCCTGTGATATGGCTTTGGCTAGCCGTCATGCTAGTGGGTTTTGTTGTGCTCATCTGGAGTGCGGACAAACTTGTGGCAGGCGCGGCCGCGGTAGCAAACAGCCTTCAAGTCCCGAAACTCGTGATCGGATTGACGGTTGTTTCAATTGGTACGTCAGCGCCAGAAATTTTAGTGGCCGTACTGGCTTCACTGGATGGTGCACCCACAATAGCGATTGGTAACGCGATTGGTTCCAATATCGCAAACATCGGATTGGTGTTGGGACTGACCGCTCTGCTGGTACCTCTGCCATTTGAAAAATCCGTTCTCAGGGAAGAGATGCCGTGGTTGCTACTTGCGACTCTGCTGACGGGCATCTGTCTGTTCAATTTTCATCTGGGCTTGATTGACGGTATTTTCCTTCTGATCTTATTGGGAGTTGGGATGTACCGCTTGGTTGTTCGGACGAAAAACGATCCGGCATTAGGAGAGGCTATTGCAGAGGAAGTCTCGGATTTGACTCACATGAGCCTCAAAAAAGCATGGTTCTGGCTGTTGTTAGGTCTTCTGTTTCTGCTTCTCTCAGCACAGGTTGTCGTTGTCTCCGCCATTGAAATAGCGACAATCATGGGTGTCGCACCGATGGTGATCAGCCTAACCGTAATTGCTATTGGTACGAGCCTGCCGGAGCTTGCAGCGACGATCACAGCAGCGGTTAAAAAACATCCAGAAATTGCGATTGGAAACGTAGTTGGTTCAAATATTCTGAACCTACTGGCAGTTCTGCCTGTACCCGCGCTAATGCTCCCTTCAACGATTCACTTCGTCCATTACTATCGAGACGTAGGTGTGATGGTGGTCTTCACGATATTACTTGCTCTGTTTGCCTATGGGTTTCGATCTCAAAAGATCATCACTCGTATGGAAGGGCTTATATTCTTCTTAGGATATTTGGGATATCTCACACTACTGGTGAAACAAAGCTTGTGGTGACCTTAACGGATCTTAGTCCCGAACTTCGTTCTCGGCTACGCGCGGTTCGACTGATTTCACTTGACGTGGATGGGGTGCTTACCGATGGCCGAATCGTTTATACCGAAACTACTCGTAGACTGGGAAGCGAAGATGAGAATGAGGTAGAAAGAGTCCATTCAACCACAATGTCGTTCCATGTCCATGATGGGCAAGGCATTAAGGACACGCTGAATGCAGGTCTCGAAGTTGCGATCGTCACCGGACGACAGTCGTCCACAGTTAAGAGGAGAGCGGATGAGCTGGGTATCAAGTACGTGTTTCAAAGAGTCGAAAATAAACCACAAACAGTTCGTGAACTGATTGACAATCTAAATCTCCAACTACATGAGGTGGCTCACGTTGGAGACGACTTAAATGACCTACCACTGTTCAAAGAGGTTGGCGTGTCAGTCGCTGTACCTAATGCAGTCTCTAAGGTAAGGGATGTGGCTGATATTGTGCTGAATACACCCGGTGGACAAGGAGCAGTTAGAGAGTTCTGTGACTTGCTACTGGACGCTCGCGGATATTGATGTGAAGCAACGAATTTTGGTCCTCGGTTGCTGCATGGTTCTTTTACTCGCCGTAATATGGGTGTTGTGGAATGAATATGGCGAAGACATATCTGTACAACCTGAGTTGCCAGTTCAAGGACCTGACACCCTAATGCGCGGTGTATCGATGAAGACTTTTGACCAGGACGGTCGATTGCAATATGAGGTTTATGCGGAAACTATGTCTTGGGAAAAGAACACAGGGAAGTATCAGATCACTCGCCCAGTAATCCAACACATTACGGCAGATAACCAGGTCTGGGTATTAGGCGCAGAGTCTGCGACCATGCAAAACAAATCTTCCAACGGAGAATCTAACGAAGACACAGTTATTCACCTGACTGGCGATGTGAAATTTGCAGGTCCGCGAGAGACTTTCACGACGGAATCAATCTCCTACTACCCCGTTGCACAAATCGTGAAAACTGAAGACTCCTGGAAGGCGGAGAATGAGTATGGTTGGTCTGAAGCCAAAGGATTGGAGATAGATTTGGCGACTGGTTTGTACCAGATCACATCACCGGAAATACAAACATCGATTAATTGACCTAGTAAATGACTAGAGCCTCCTTGAAATTGATTGCGCCAGCTAACCAACTAAGAATCCTGGTGTTGGGATTGCTGACCGCCATCTTGTTTTGTAGCGTACATGCACAACAGAAGGTTCAGATAAAGAGCGATGAACAAACTGGCTCGCTGACGGAAGGAATGATCTTCCGTGGCAACGTTTCTTTCAAAAACGACTCCCTCGAGATCCACGCCGAAACCGTTGAACTAAAACGCGGCGATGGGGACGAGGTTTCTTTTCGTGCGGAGCGTGGGGAGGTGGATAGTGTGCGTTTTATCTTTACTGGAGAGAATTTTCCGAATGGGTTGAAAGCTCAGGCAGACGAGCTGAGCTATTCGAATGAAAAAGGCTTGCTAATACTTGAAGGTAGCGTTAAAGTGATTGAGGGTGGGTACCACATGGAAGCAGATAAAGTCAGAATTAATACACAATCAGGTGAGATTCTTGCGGAAGGGTCGTCTGACGGCGATCAGGTAATCACATCTTTGGAACTCCCTGCTTCTGAGCCTTAGAGCGACATTTGCTAGTCATCATTGTGAGCTTCTAAGTTGCCTTTACTCGTCGATAGTATCTCAAAGTCGTATGGACGCAAATTAGCTGTCGCAGATGTCTCTTTGGAAGTTAATCAAGGAGAAATCGTTGGACTGCTGGGACCGAATGGGGCGGGCAAGACCACAAGTTTTTACTGTATCGTAGGGCTTACGAGAGCCGATCGAGGACGGATTCTGATTCATGGGACAGACATAACGAGAGCCGCGATGCATAAACGAGCACGCGCCGGGTTAGGCTATCTGCCTCAGGACTCTAGTGTGTTCCGTAGATTAACCGCCTACCAGAATATCGCTGCGATCGTTGAACTTAGAAAGGACTTGAACAAGGCCCAACGACAAGCAAAGGTCGTTCAGCTCCTTGAAGAATTTGGACTCACTCAATTAGCTGATTCAAAAGGCGAACAGTTATCTGGTGGAGAACGCCGCCGCTTGGAAATTGCGAGAGCATTGGCGACGGAGCCGAAATTTATGCTGTTCGATGAACCGTTTGCTGGGGTAGATCCGATTTCGGTGCAAGAAATCAAGAAAAACATACGTCACTTGGCTGATCGTGATCTGGGTGTATTGCTCACTGATCACAACGTTCGAGAAACTCTGGATCTTACCGACCGAGCCTATATCGTGCACGATGGCCGGATTATTGCAGAAGGAACCTCAGAAGCTATTCTGAGCAACGACAAGGTAAGGGAAGTTTATCTAGGGGTTGATTTCATCCCATAGCACATCTATGAAATCTCGACTCGAACTTCGGACCAAACAGCAACAAAGGCTGACGACTGGAGTCCACAATCTCATCCAGCTCCTCACACTTTCCAATATTGAGTTATCAGATCGTGTGCATGAGATGCTCGACGAGAATCCATTGCTGGAGTTGTCTGAGGACGCGGAGCATATCGAATCCGTGCCACTAGAGGATGAACCCGACATTGTGTATGACGTCGATATCGATAGTGAAAACGCACCCGATGAGTTGCTGGAAGCAATCGACGACCAACCTTTAGATCCATTCAGTGATCTTGATGCCGCAATAGATTGGACTGAGTTACCACCCTCAGTAGAAGGGTCACAGGCGAAACTTGAAAACCAATTGACCGTAGAGGACAATGCTTCAAAAGAGTCGCTTCTCGACCATTTAGAGTACCAATTGAAAGGTACGCTGTGGTCCGAACAGGAGAAGCAGATTGCTCGAGTGATTTTTTTCGCACTCAATGAGTCTGGTTTCCTGGAGACGGATTTGCGTCGTCTCGCGGATGAAAATGCGGACGTAACAGAACCCGATGTTCTGCTATATGAGGAAGTACTAAAGAGAGTTCAGAACTTTACACCTTCAGGTATTGCTGCGCGTGACCTCCGTGAATCGCTATTGATACAGACTAGAGACTTGCCCGAATCTGTAGACATGCGCGAACATGCATTGGATTTGCTTGAAAACCAGTTCGAGCTTCTTGCCAACCAAAGAATGACTCAATTAAGCGTGGAAATGAACCTTTCCCTTGAGGAAGTGCGAGAGACCATCGCTTTAATCAGAACGCTTAATCCTCGTCCAGCACAACCATTCAACGATACAGTCGCGGAGTACATAGAGCCAGACGTGATTGTCTTCAGACAAGCTGGTCAATGGGTAGTAGAGATGATTGGCTCGAACCTGCCAAGCATCCGAATTTCGCCTAATCGCCAACGGTATTTGGCAAGCTCGATGAATAAAAGTGATCGTAAATTTGTCAAGCAAAAAGAACTAGAAGCAAAAATGCTGATAGATGGCCTGGCATACAGAACTAGGACAATTCTGCATACGGCGCAGGCAATTGTTGCAGAACAACAAGCTTTCCTGGAGCAAGGTGAAGAGGCCATGCGTCCGTTGATACGAGCAGATATAGCTCAAGCTGTTGGGGTTCACGAGTCTACGATTTCTAGGGTTACCACCAATAAGTACATTGCTACTCCCAGAGGGACTTTTGAACTGAGTTTCTTTTTCAGCAGTAAAGTCCACACAAAATCTGGTGGAGAAGTCTCGGCGGTTGCAATACGTGCGATGCTGAGAGAATTCATTGAGGGGGAGGACCGTAAAAAACCGTTATCGGATCAGAAACTCATGGATATGTTGCACGGGAGAAACATACGGGTTGCGCGTCGGACTGTGGCTAAATATCGAGAGTCAATGGATATACCTTCTTCTACGATCAGAACTCGGAAGGCCTCTGAGGTTCTTTAAGGCGCATTCAGCTTCCAGTTGTAATCGTCATTGTCGTATTCATCGAACTGCTCGAGCTTACTGAGAAGATCAGCTTCAGCATAGGTTCTTAAGTGTTCAATGACGCCGTGCTCACTGCCACCAAAATCAACTTGGAACCACTCGTAAATACTCGACACGATCAGTTTGCCGTCTTCAACTCTTGCCGCTCGTGAATGATTGATGTACTCTCTAGCACCTTTGTCTAGGAGTTCCTCCAAATTGTCAGCGCGGAACGCCTGCTTGATCAAATTAGGACATCCAATGCTCGCACAATTAACGGCGTAGTGGATTCTGGGATCCTTCCAAATTGGTCGCAAAATGTTGTGTTCAATGTTGTCCAGCGTGATCGATTTCTCCGCAATCGTCAAAAGCTTGCGTTTCCATGGTCCAGGTCTAAATACACTGCTATTTATGTCTCTTATCGATTCGACTGGGTAGTCGCTGGTAACCACCCATACCGTCAATGCGTTGTAGAGATTAATCCAATAGGCCATTTGTACGTCTTTGGTTAGCGTGCGTGGGTCCATTTCGGCAAGACCTAGAACGTAATTCCTAAGCTGGTTTAAATGGTCAGAGGATGCCTTTAGTGCGCCATAGTCAAATCGATTGACGCCACTATCATGTTCGTCATCGACAAACTGTGTGAGCAGATTGTTCCATACGGTGTGATCAAGTTCTTCTGAAGACGAGTCGTCCTTAACATCCCAAAATGAGTCCACTTCGGGACCTTCTGTTGCTTTAACCTCAGAAAATAGCGAATATCCTCCCAGAATGAGCACGAACACGGCTAGGTTAAGACTGAATCGATGGCGGGGGACCGCCATTGAGTTCTTACGTAGTTTCATTTTTCTCTCGCTTTGTCCAAGGGTTATCGATTGTTGAGGTAATACCAATTTCAGCTAGCACAGGTCCTCTGAGTGTGCCGCAGAGCGAGTACTGTTAGGGTGGAGTACAAGAAAGAGATTGCTTTGTCGAGAGGAATTTCAGACTTGTAAAGAGTTCTATGGACTCTGTTAGTTACCAGAGCTATTCGGGTGTTCCAGTTTACTGTTGCTTGTGATGGTCAGAATCTCGCACAACTACAGGATGCTTTATGTGTTGATCTACCGAGATATATTCAAATTTTGTGAGACAAGCGCTCGTGTGTTTGCCATACTTATAGGCATAAGGAGTTAGCTTATGCACTTAGAATTCAGCGGACAGCACGTTTCATTCAGTCCTGAGTACAAAGATTTTGCGGCTAAGAAACTTAGCCGACTTGAAAAGCACTTCGAACACATCACCGATGTTCATGTGTTCTACCGACTCAAAGGTCAAGACCATCATGTAGAGGCCACCGTACATGCCAATGCTTCGGAACAGCTGTATGCGGAATCTACGTCTTCAACGTACGAGAGCGCGATAAATAACCTAGCGCAAAAACTTGATCGACAAATCCTTAAACACAAAGAAAAACTTAAGAATCATCGATAGCTCCAGAATTATTGCTCGGAGTTACCGCAGACTAAGAAGCGGATTTCTAATCCTTGTCTGACGAGCCAAATTTCTCGGAAATCGTTATCCCTGAGAGAGTCCGAGTACTCGACAAGGTGAACTCACGTGCGGCGGTTCTTCGCACAGCTGGAAAATTGTTGGCCGATTCTCCTCAAGAGCTGAATTCGCACGAAGTCATTGGAGCTCTGCTGAAACGAGAGCAGGAGGGTAGCACTGCGCTGGATTCTAGTGGTGTTGCAGTACCCCATTGTCGACTTAACGGTTGTACCACACCCATTGGTTGCTTGTTTCGCATGAGCCATCCGGTTAAATTTGCTGGTGAATCTGTGGATTTAGTGTTTGCATTAGTGACTTCCAACGAATCTCAGCGCGAGCACTTGAAAATTCTGCAAGCATGTGCCAAGATGTTTTTAAATGAACATAATTTGGAAGAACTGCGTCAGAGTGAGGATGATCTCTCACTCCATTCCAGTTTTCAGAAACTCATGAACCAAACGCTAGCTAAATGAAGTGTTACGTGATAAGTGGTCGCTCTGGTTCAGGCAAGAGCACCATGCTTCGGTCGTTGGAGGACTTTGGCTTTAATTGTGTCGATAATCTCCCGACCAGCATGTTGCCATCGCTGGTCCAACACGCATCGAATGCAGTGCCGATTCAGCACATAGCTGTTTGTATTGACATTCGTAACTCGCTTCCAGAATTGGAGCAGTTTCCATCTGTATATCAGCAACTGAAAAAACAAGGTATAGAAATAAGTCTGATTTACATGGACGCGTTGAGTGCTGTGTTGGTAAAACGATTCAGTGATACTAGAAGACGACACCCTCTGGATAAGACAGGCATGGACCTCCGTCAGGCGATGGACGAGGAAACCAAGGTTCTTGAAAACATCGCGTCGATGGCAGATCTAAAAATCGACTCCACCAATCTCTCCACTCATGACCTCGTTCTTCAGACGAAAGAGAGATTAGTTGAGAAAGCGGACCCAGGTATTTCCCTGCTTTTTCGATCGTTTGGATTTAGGTACGGTGTTCCTGTCGATGCGGACTTAGTGTTCGATGCGCGTTGTCTCCCAAATCCACACTGGGAAGAACATTTACGACCACTCACAGGTCGGGATCAACCCGTTGTAGAGTATCTTGATTCGCAACCTCTTGTTAATGAGTTTTTCACAGATGTGAGTGACTTTCTGCAAAAATGGATTCCTATATTTAGCGCTCAACACCGCGTATATTTCACGGTCGCAATCGGTTGTACAGGTGGCAAACACAGGTCTGTCTACCTCGCAGAACGGTTAGGTAGAGCGTTTAATGCACAGTATCCAGGTCTTTTAGTCAGACATCGTGAACCGATAAAAGAGTGATGCTAAGTCAGGACGTAAGGATCATCAATAAGCTGGGGATGCACGCACGTGCGGCTTCAAAGTTCATCGCGGTGGCCAAACACCACATTTCAAAAGTTGAAATTGGATTCCCCGGCCAAGATATGGTGAATGGCAAGAGCATCATGCAGGTCATGACGCTTGGTGCTGAACAAGGCGATACCCTCAACTTGACTATAGAAGGTGAGGATGAACAACAGGCGATGGAAGAGCTTCTAGCCTTGATCAATGATTACTTCGGTGAAGGGGAGTAAAGTGAGCTCAAATCAAGGAACGCCTGAGTTGAACGTTGCATTGGATCGTTGCTCAGAAATATGTCTGGCAGAACAGCAACCTATTGCAGGTACAGCGCCTCACGTAGATGTGTGGTTAATGATCGAACACCGGTCTTCGTGGGCACCCAAAGCACCGAAAGAGAACGATTTATC
>MPMU01000136.1 GCA_002238665.1 Gammaproteobacteria bacterium bin55 | reverse complement strand
AGATGATCACGGAAATACTGCTAGTACCGCAACAACCTTAAGTCTGAATAGTAACCGGACGGGTTCGATAGAGACTTCAGGAGACAAGGACGTTTTTGCCATAACACTTTCTCAAACCGGTACTTTAACCGTTCGTACAACAGGTAGCACAGATACCTCGGGACTGCTATTTGACGCTAGTCAAACGTTCATTCAGGCAGATGGTGATAGCGGTAGTGGGTCTAATTTTCAAATAGTAGAACCTTCTCTCGCAGCTGGACAGTACTACCTTGAGGTCACCGCTTTCCAATCAGCTACAGGGCCTTATACAGTTCATGCGGACTTCAATGGCACCTCGACTCCTTCACCTGACCCACCCGATCCAGGCAACGATGACCACGGCTCCACCATTGCGGATGCAACACCCATTGAAATCGGTCAATCAGAATCAGGGGTTATTGAGCAATCCGGGGACGCGGATGTTTTCTCTGTGCAAATTAGCCAGTCAGGATCGCTTACTACCTATAGCAGTGGCAGTACTGACACAGTTGGTAGGTTACTGAACAGTGACGGTACTGCAAGAGCTGAAGATGATGACGGCGGCAATGGGCAAAATTTTCGGATCCAGACAAACGTAGACCCTGGTACTTATTACGTTGAGGTCAAGGGATACGGCGGTACTGCGACCGGTAGCTACAGCATCCAAACAGATTTCATTAGTACATCAACACCACCCGATCCGGCGGATCCGCCTGATCCGAGTGAGGACGACCATGGCGACACCATTGCGGCAGCAACACCCATTGAAATTGATCAATCAGTCTCTGGGGTACTCGAACATTCCGAAGACACGGACGTATTCTCATTACAAATCGCCCAGCTGGGAACTCTCACCGCGTATACCTCGAGTAATATCGACACACTAGGCCGTTTACTCGATAGTGACGGATTGGAAGTAGCGCAAGATGATGACGGAGGACAGAGTTTTAATTTTCGGATTCAGACAGACGTAACCCCCGGAACCTATTACATTGAGGTCAGGGGCTACGGCGGTGCGACCGGTAGCTACAACATTCAGACCGATTTTGGAGGCACATCCACACCAAGTGATCCTCCCGACCCACCAGAATCATCCGATGACGATCACGGTGATACGCCAACCACAGCTACTTTGATTGAAAATGTCTCTGAAACTAGGGGTGAAATTGAAGTATCGGGTGATCTTGACTATTTTGAGATAGAGTTTCCCAGTATAGGTGAAGTACTTATCTACACGACTGGGTCACTGGATACCGTCGGAGAACTGCAAGACAGTAGCGGCTCGTCGATCGCATCGAACGACGATGAGGGTGAAGGCAGAAACTTTCGGATTCAAGAAGATGTTGAAGCCAATATCTACTACATCGAAGTAAAAGGTTATGGATCAAGTACTGGCACATATACGTTACACCTTGAGTACAACTCGCACGGCCTTGACCCCTCGTCTGTGGTATTGGCAGTGTCGTCCAGCTCGGTTGACGAACATGATAGGCATCGACTGACCATTACCGCTACGACTTCGGATGCAGTGATTCAGGATGAACACCTTGCACTTCAGTTTTCTGGTACAGCAACCCAAGACGTAGATTATGAACTTAATTCGTCACACCTATTGATTGAAGAAGGTGATACGCAAGGGGCCATTGAACTTACACCATTAAGAGACTGGATTCAAGAACTAGACGAAACCGTAACCATTGAAGTCGCGGTTGAAGATAGCACCCGTGTCCCGCCGTCCGCCACAGTCACAATCAATGATTTATTTGAAGGCGAAGGTACCACCTACCAGACAGTTAACTATTCTGACATAGCTGTCCTGGCTAACTTTCACGAAATTGATTACGCACTATGGGTGGATGCGACTGTATATAACCTAGGCTCAAGCTCAGCTTCACCGGACAATTTACTGTTCACGCTGTATCGCGGAAACACCCTTGACGAATCCAATGTAATGGTCTCCTCAACGGTGACGCTACCACTACTAGATCCTCTGTATGGGCGCTACACCACTCCTTTCAAAATAGACCTAACTGACCTGGACGCTGATACTCAATATACCGGCCTGGTCTCGGTACCTGAACTCACAGATGAGCCACTCACCGAAAACAATCGAAACCGATTCGGGTTTGAACTGGATAGCGAAGGCAATCTGGTAACCATGTGTAGCGCGCCGACTCTCAATACATCGTCGGCGGAAGCTGACCCTCTGTCTCGTTTTCAATGGCATCTGCATGAAAATCCCACGCTGCTTTCCACGGATTGGACGATAGAAGAGAATGCACACCTGCATATCTCAGACGCTCTGGCTGCACGAACGACCGGAGAGGGTGTAAAGATTGCATTGCTAGATACGGGAGTCGAAACATGTCACCCGGAACTACGAGAGGCTATCAGTCAGCAGGACGCTACTGAAACAAACGCATTATTTAACTCGTCTACCACAGGAGACCACGGCACCGCGCTTGCAGGGTTAGTCGTTGCAGAAGCAAACAACGGCATTGGCGGACAGGGAATCGCACCCGGTGCGGAGATCCTAGGTTTCAACTACCTTCAGAATCAGACTGAAGCTCAATTCGTTCAAGGCTTAGGTTTAACGGACTCGGTTGATCCTGATCTTGCGATCGTGAGTCTTGGATTTAGTAGCTTGATCCCTGAATTCAGTGACGACAGTATGCCAGATCTACTCGCCACTGGAACCAAGCTCTTACGCGACGGTCGAGGTATGGTCTACGTCAAAGCGGCAGGCGATGCGTTTGAACGCTGTAATCGAATCAGACATCCAATCCATGCAGAACTAGGTTGTTACAGCGCTTCCACGGACTTGATCGGGAATTCACCCTACATTGTAGTCGCGGGTGCTTTTGACTCGACTGCTCAACGTGCGAGGTACTCAAGCATGGGAAGTAACCTCTGGGTGGTCGCACCTACAGGATCCGAAGAGGAAGACCGCGCTGGAATAGTCACCACCGATCAATTCGGTGAACCTCGAGGGTACGCAAGCACCTTACCAGACTTACTAAATTCACGCCCCAGCGACAATCCATATTTTGACCACACCAGTACCTTTCAAGGCACCGGTGCCGCGACCGCGATGGTCGTAGGTGGTATTGCGCTACTGTTGGAGGAACAACCCGAGTTAACTTTCAGAGAAGTGAAACATGTGCTGGCTAACACGGCTAGAC